>CATPBC010000001.1 GCA_955652195.1 uncultured Xanthobacteraceae bacterium
CGCCCGGCCGCATGGTGCGGCTGGGAGATGCGACACCTCGTCGGCGCGGATCCGGGCCCGTCATTCAATCTGGCACACAACTGGACGCGTTGGGGCCGGCCGGGAGCGGCGGGAATAGGGGCGGTGGTTGTTTGGCCGCACCACGTCGGAAAGATCGTTGGTCAAGAAAACGGCGAATGGATCATCGAGTCCGGCAACGATGGTCATGCGCTTCGCACGCGGCCCCGCTCGATTGCCGGCGCGATTGCCATCAGATGGGGCTAATCGATCTGGTATCGACCAGCGCCAAATAACAAAGGGGCTGCCCATTGCGGGCAGCCCCTTCTGCAACTCTAGCCCTCACATTCTGTCGCGTGCGGCTCGCTCTCGACAGCGACGAGCTCTCTGGTTACTCCACTCCCGCCCGGCCAATCGGCAAATAGCGGAAGGCGGCACGCCGCATTTCATCGCTGCGATAGATGTTGCGCAGATCGACAATCACCGGCTGCGCCATGACGGCTTTGAGGCGGGCAAGATCGAGCGCGCGAAACTGTTCCCATTCGGTCGCGATCACCAGCGCGTCGGCGCCCTCCGCGGCCGTATACGCGCTCTGGCAATAATGCACGTCGGGCAGAAGCGGCTTGGCCTGTTCCATGCCGGCAGGGTCGTATCCGCGCACGGTAGCGCCGAGATCGTGCAGCGCCGTGATGAGCGGGATCGCCGGTGAATCGCGGGTATCGTCTGTATTCGGCTTGAACGTCAGTCCGAGGACGGCGATCGTCTTGCCGCGCACCGAACCGCCGAGCGCCACAACTACCTTGCGCGCCATAGCGCGCTTGCGCTGCTCATTGACCGCGGCGACGGTCTCGACGAGGCGCAAAGGCACGCCGTGATCGTGCGCCGTCTTGATCAATGCGGTGGTGTCCTTGGGGAAGCACGAGCCGCCGAAACCAGGTCCGGGGTGAAGGAATTTCCCGCCGATCCGATTATCGAGCCCCATGCCGCGTGCAACTTCCTGCACGTCGGCGTCAACCTGCTCGCAGAGGTCGGCTATCTCGTTGATGAAAGTGATCTTGGTCGCAAGAAACGCATTGGATGCATATTTGATCAGTTCGGCAGTGCGCCGGCTAACATAAATGATCGGCGGCGCGTTCAAGTAGAGTGGCCGATAAATTTCGGCGAGCACGCCGCGCGCACGCTCATCCTCGGTGCCGACCACGATGCGATCGGGATGCTTGAAATCCCTGATCGCGGCGCCTTCGCGCAGGAACTCCGGATTAGAAACCACTTGAATATCGGCCTCGGGCCGCTGCTCGCGTAAAATGTTTTCGATCTCATCGCCGGTTCCGACCGGAACCGTCGATTTCGTGATGACGACCGCAGTGCCGGCAAGCAAAGGGGCGATCTCACGCACCGCCTGATAGACAAAGCTCAGATCGGCGTGGCCGTCGCCGCGACGCGACGGCGTGCCGACGGCGATAAAGACTACTTCGGCCTCACCGATACGGGATGCCTTCGCGGCGAATTCAAGCCGCCCCTGCCGCATGTTGGACTCGACTAGCTCGGCCAAACCCGGCTCAAAGATTGGGATTTCGCCGCGCTTGAGCGCGGCAATCTTTGCCGCATCTTTGTCAATACAAGTTACCTGATGACCAAAATCGGCGAAGCAGGCGCCCGACACGAGACCAACGTAACCGGCGCCCATCATGCTCACGCGCATTGTCGTTTCCTATTGCTGTCAGATTCGATCGGGCCCAGCGGCTGGCGGCGAAGCGCCTTCCAACTGGTCGAGAGTCGCCGCCGGGGCGCTCTGTGCGCCGCCGCGCATCAACGACAGCCAGCGGCGGCCGAACAGCCCGATCACCAGCCCGCCATAAACCAAACCGCCGAGCAGCATCAACAATGCCAGTTCCGATTCGTCGCGAAGCCTGGACCACGAGGATAACAGCTCCGTGACAAGCGGGGCTGCGATCGCCAAGACTAGAGCGAGCGCGAGCGTGGCCGCAGCGAGCTTGATGAGCGACTTACCCAATTCCGCGTCGACAGCGATAAGCCGCGCCCGAGCGGCGAAGTAGAGCACCAAAATAAAATTAAGCCATGCTCCGATCGACGTAGCAAGCGCGAGTCCCACTTGCGCCAATGGAAACATCAGCGCGAGTTTGCAAACGATATTGACGGCCGTTCCGATCAATGCCGCCTTTACGGGCGTCGCCGTATCGCCGCGCGCAAGAAACGGCGCCACGATGCTGCGGATGAGGATGAATGGAATAAGCCCGATCGTGTAAGCCATAAGCGTCAGCGCCGCAGCATGTGCATCGGCGGCGGTGAAGGCGCCGCGCATGAACAAAGCGCGCATGATCAGCCCCGGAACGGTCAGGAATGCGGCCACACAGGGCAGCGCGAGCAGCAGCGCAAATTCAATGGCGCGATTCTGAGCGGAGCGCGCGCCAATCTCATCGCCCGAGGCGAGCCGCTGCGTCATTTCCGGCACTAGGACGGTGCCAACGGCGATTCCGATCACCCCAATCGGCAGCTGATTGATGCGATCGGCGTAGTACAACGCCGAGATTGCGCCAGCCGACAAGAAGCTTGCGATAATGGTGTCGGCAAACAGCGCGAGCTGCGTGCCGGCCGAGCCGAGTGTCGCTGGAAGCAGCGCCTTGAAGAAGCGCCGTACATCTTTGTCCCAGTGCGGCGCGCGGAACCAAGTTATGGCGCCAGCATAGAGGCTATCGCCGCCGACCAGAACGGCCTGCAGAACGCCTGAAATCAGCACCCCCCACGCCGCAGCATAGCCCGCGCCCGGAAACCAAAAAGCAAGCGCGAGCGTCGCCATCATGGTGAGATTGAGAAGGATCGGCGCTGCGGCCGCAGCCGCGAATCGATGCAGCGCGTTGAGAACGCCGCTCCACAAGGTCACCAGCGTGATGAGCAGCAGGTATGGGAACGTGATCCGGGTCAACGAAACCGCAAGCGCGAATTGCTGCGGCTCACGCGAGAAGCCCGGCGCCAGCAACTCGATCGCCTGGGGCGTGAACACGAGTGCCAGCGCCAGCAGGATGACCTGTGAGGCAAAAAGTAATGTGAAGATC
>CATPBC010000002.1 GCA_955652195.1 uncultured Xanthobacteraceae bacterium
CCGTGGAAATTCACGCTCGCTCGATGGCCGTGCCGCTCGCTGTCGAGTTTGAGCTCTTCCAATAAAGCGGCGATGTCGGTCGGCGCCGGTTGCTCGCCCATGTCGCCACGGGCAAAGGCGAGGTAGGCTTCGAGCATGCCTGCCATCTCGTCGATGTCCTTCTTGATGGCGTCGATTTCAGGGCTATCGCCGAGCAGCGCCAGTTCAAGCTTAAAGCGGGTGAGGATGGTGCGCAGGTCATGCGAGACGCCGGCCAGCATCGTGGTGCGCTGCTCGATAGCGCGTTCGATGCGGCTTTTCATTTCCAGAAATGCGGCAGCGGCACGCCGGACTTCGCGCGCGCCGCGCGGGCGGAAGTTCGACGCTTCGCGGCCCTTGCCGAACGCTTCGGCGGCGTCGGCGAGCCGCACGATGGGCCGGATCTGGTTGCGTAGGAAAGCAATCGCAATGGCGAGCACTACCAGGGAAGTGGCGACCATCCAAACAAGGAAGATCCAGGAATTCGGATCGTAGACATCCGCGCGCTTGGCGAAGACACGCATCACCGCGTCATCGAGCTTGACACGGATCTCCACGATGTTCGAGCGCCCGACGGTATCGATCCAAAACGGCAGGCCAATCTGCTTGCGGATCTCGTCGGAAAGTGCGCCATCGAGCTGTGAGAAGAATGGCTTCGGCCCGGGCGGCGGCAATTGCGTTGCCGGCAGGAAATCCACCACGAGGCCGAGCCGATCCTGTGCAATGCGCCGAAGCTGCGCGTGATCGGCATCCTGCGGGAATGTCTTATAAACATCGATGAGAGTGGCGATCTCCTGCGTCACCGCGGACGAAAGATAAGTCGTTACCAAATTCCAGTGCCGCTCCATGAACAGAAATGCGACCACCGATTGCAGCACGACCATCGGCACGATGATGATCAACAGCGAACGGGCATAGAGCCCTTTCGGCATCACCGATTTCACCGCCCGGCTCAGCCGATCCCAGGGTCCGGTAATCGGCGCCGCGAGCGCACTTGCCGCGCCCGTCATAGCACCGGCGGCAGCGGCCAATTGTCCCGCGGCATTGCGCAAACGTCCGATGCCATCGTCGAGACTGGTCATGGCCTGTTCAATGTTGGCTTGTTCAATGTTGGCCTGCTCAATGGCCGCTCTGCCTTGTTGGCGCCGCTTAAGTCGCCGGCACCAAACGATAGCCGACACCGCGCACGGTTTGCACGATCAGCGGATTGGTGGGATCGCGCTCGATCTTGCGGCGAAGCCGATTGACCTGCACGTCCACGGTGCGCTCGCTGACCGCTCCGCCATTACCGGCAAGCGCCTGGCGCGGCACGGTCTCGCCTGGGCTTGCCGTCAATATTCGCAGCATCTCGCGCTCCCGGTCGGTCAGCCGGATCACCTCGTCGCCGCGTCGCAGCTCGCCGCGCGCAACATGGAATACGAACTGGCCGAACCGCACCGATTCCACCGGTTGAGCTCGCGGCGGCCGCGCACGTTTGAGAATGTTTGCGACGCGCAGCGACAATTCTCTGGGCTCGAAAGGTTTGGCGAGATAATCGTCAGCGCCAATTTCCAACCCCATGATCCGGCTTTCCTTCTCGTCGCGCGCGGTCAGCATCAAGATCGGTACGGTCGATGATGCCCGAAGTGTGCGAGCAAAATCGAAGCCGCTCTCGCCCGGCATCATGACATCGAGAACCAGCAGGTCGAAATTAAGCCCTTCGAGCTTGGCGCGGGCGTCCTGCGCCGTCTCGGCAGTCGAAACGCGATAGCCTTCGGCACGCAGGAAGCGCGACAACAGCGCCCGAATGCGTCGATCGTCGTCGACGACCAAAAGATGCGGCGCGTCATCGGCGGGATTGGGCGCCGGCGTTTGCGCCGTTTTTTGCGACGGGTCGGCGGCGAGCGTCATGGAGCGCCGTTGCGCGCCCGCGAGCCGTTAGCAAGCGAATCGGAACGTGAAATCAGGCGCAGGACATGCTCGCGGTCCTCGGCATCGATCATCCCAGCGAGAAAACGGCGCGCCGCCTCGCGCGCGTCGGGGCCCAGCTCTGCCAGCACGCGCGCAATGCGCGCGGTCTGCAGGCCGGCAAGCTTGACGGCCAGCGCCGCGCCGGCCGCCGTTACGTAAAGCAGCCGTTGGCGGCGATCGTTGGCGCCCTCCTTTTGCAGGATGTAGCCCTCGTCAATCAACTGCTTGAGCACGCGGCCGAGCGATTGTTTAGTGATCTTCAAGACGTCTAACAGTTCGGCAACCTTCATGCCGGGGTTGCGGTTGACGAAATGCAAGACGCGATGATGCGCCCGGCCGAAACCGAGCTTCGCCAGTACTTCGTCCGGATCGCTGACAAAATCGCGGTAGGCGAAGAACAAAAGTTCGATGAGGTCGAAATGAAGTTCGTCCGCGGGCAATACCGTTTCGACCGGCACTGCGGCCGATCGCGACTTTCGCATGATGCTGATATTGGTCATTAGGTCAGCCATGTTGACATATTTTGGCTTGGTTGTTAAGTTGCCAGCGCGATATCGTTTCGAAGCCGGTCCGCTCCGGGCGGGCCACTCTGGACGGTGCCGCGTTGGCTGTGCCGCTCTCATCGCGCGAAAGCCGTGCGAGCCCCACCCAATTGATGCGTCTCAACGACGCCTCTCACGGAGCGGCGCAGACCATAGCCGGTCTACGGTTTCGGTGCAAAAGCCCCACCGCGGCCCAAACTACGGCACGCATTGGGAATAACGATGCGAGGGAGGCAATGCCATGGCAGTGCCCTTCGACCAACGTCCTGACCTGATCTGGTTCGACGGCAAGCTGATCCCGACCGCCGAATGCAAGATCAGCGTGCTTACGCACGGCCTGCATTACGCAAGCTGCGTGTTTGAGGGCGAACGCGCCTATGGCGGCAAAATCTTCAAAGGCACGGAGCACAGCGAGCGCCTGAAGAATTCAGCGCGGGTTTTGGATTTCGAAATTCCCTATTCGGTTGCCGAGATCGATGCCGCCAAGCAACTCGTCCTCGAGAATAATAAGCAGAAAGACGCTTATGTGCGTCCGGTGGCGTGGCGCGGCTCGGAGGCACTAGGGGTCTCGGCGCAGAACAACAAGATTCATCTTGCCATCGCCACCTGGGAATGGCCGAGCTATTTCGATCCGGAGCAGCGGCTGAAGGGAATCCGGCTCGACCTTGCCGAGTACCGCCGGCCCGATCCGAAGACCGCGCCGTGTCTCGCCAAGGCCGCTGGCCTTTACATGATCTGCACGATCTCCAAGCATCGCGCCGAACAGCGCGGCTATGCCGACGCAATGATGCTCGATTGGGAGGGCCGCGTTGCCGAATGTACCGGCGCCAATATCTTCTTCATCAAAGACGGCAAGATCCACACTCCGATCGCCGACTGCTTTCTTGCCGGCATCACCCGCGCCACCGCCATACAATTGGCGCACCGGCGCAACATCGAGGTCATCGAACGGCGTATCATGCCGGAAGAGCTTTCGAGCTTCTCGGAATGCTTCATCACCGGCACGGCCGCCGAGGTAACGGCAGTGGCCGAGATCGCCAACTGGAAATTCACGCCGAGCCGCATCACGCAAGCGCTGATGAGCGACTATACCGCCGAAGTTCAACCGAAGGGCAAGGCCGCGGCGGCGTAAAGCAGTGCCTGCTGTTTCACAACAGCCCGATCAAATCGGTCAAAGCGGCGACGGTGTAATCCTGCCGGTAGCCGAGCGTCTCGGCATTGCCGCGCAACAAGCGATACATCTGCGCCGGCCCAATTGGAGCGCTCGGGGCGTTAGCGGCCCCGCCGCGCTTGATCCAGGCGACATTAAAGCCGAAATGCTTGGCGCCAGCGACATCGAAGCTGTTCGACGAGACGAATATCACTTCGTCATTTTTCAGCCCGAGCGTCTTTTCCACGAGCGCATAGCAATCCGGATGTGGCTTGAACTTCCGCGCGCCATCGACGCTGATGGTGGCGTCGAGAAAAGCATCAAGTCCGGAATTTTTGACCAATGCCGTCAGCATTGCCGTGCTGCCGTTTGACAGGATAGCGAGCTTCAGGCCGCCGCGGCGTTGCAATGCGCCGAGCGCCTCTTTGGCCTCTGGAAAAGGATCGAGATTGAGATATTTCTCGAGCAGCGGCTTGGTGATCGTTTCGCTCGGCTCGATCCCGGCGGCGCGCAGCGCAAATTCGAGCGACGCCTGCGTGAGGTAAGTGAAATCGCGATAGTCCTGCAGCGATGTTTGCAGCCAGGTATATTCAAGCTGCTTCAGCCGCCAGACTTGCGTGATCAGATCGCCTTTTCCCGGGCAAAGCTCCTCGGTCTTAGCTTGCACCGAGTGAACGTCATAGAGCGTGCCATAGGCGTCGAAAATCAGACCTTTGATCGGCATTCCCTCCGCCTCACGCGGACTTCCAGCGTTCGACGGCGGAATCGTCGCTCGACTTGGCCTCGATCCAGGTCTTTGCGCGTGCTTCCTCGTCGCCCGCCTTTTCCACTTGCTTCCAGAACGGCGCGCGGGTTTTCAAATAATCCATGAGAAATTCCGCGGCCGCGAACGCCGCTTCGCGATGGCTCGACGCCGTGACCACTAGCACAATGTCCTCGCCCGGCGCGATGCGGCCGTAGCGGTGGATGACGGTGACACCGAGGAGCGGCCAGCGCGCTCGCGCCGCCTCGACATGCCGGCCGATCTCGGCCTCGGCCATTCCTGGATAATGTTCGAGATCAAGCGCGGTGATCGGTTCGCCATTTTCGTCCGCCCGGCAGATCCCGGTAAACGTGACAACGGCGCCGATATCGGCGCGCCCGCGCGTCAGCGCCGCGACTTCGCCGGCGGCGTCGAACGGTTCGCGCTGCAAACGGAGGATGGCGGTCATTTCGGTCGCTTCGGACATGCAAGCTGATCGTGCAAGCGGATCGCCTCACCCGCCGGTCATCGGCGGGAAAAAAGCGATTTCCTTCGCGCCGTTGATCCGCGCATCAGCGCGTACATGGCGCTTGTCGATCGCGCTGCGGACTACGTTGGGATTTTCGAATGCATAGGCATAACCCTCGCCTTGCCGAGAGAGCCATGCCACCAGGTCGCTCACTGTGGCGATATCGGCAGGCGGATCGATGTCTTCTTCCGCTTTACCGACGCGCTCACGCACCCAGGCAAAATAACGAACCTTCACGCATCCTCCTGGGTCAGGTGATGCAATCCCGCCTGCAGATAATCCCACCCGGTATAGAGCGTCAGCAACGCCGAGAGCCACAGCAGCGCGATGCCGGTCTCGGTCACTACCGGCACGATAGCATCGCCTGCTTCGCCGCAGATCAGGAAACCGACAGCAACGAGCTGCAGCGTCGTTTTCCATTTGGCAAGCCGGGTCACCGGAACGCTGACCCGCAATTCCGCGAGATATTCGCGCAGTCCCGAAACCAGGATTTCACGGCAGAGAATGACGATCGCGGCAAGCAGCGACCAGCCGTGAATGGTCTTTTCGGCGCCGAGGATCAAGAG
>CATPBC010000003.1 GCA_955652195.1 uncultured Xanthobacteraceae bacterium
CCGCTGTTGACCGGCTCAAGCTCGGATCAACTCAATAAAGAGCGGCACTACACGTTCACGCCGTTCTCACGCGCTTCACAGTTCGCGCTGGCACAGCTGCAAATGTCGAAGCTGGTGAGCGATAAGCCCAAGGTCGCGGTGATATTCGAGAACACCGCCTTCGGCACATCGACATCGAACGGGTTGCGCGAGCAGGCGCCCGGACAAGGCGTTGAAATCGTGCTGTTCGAGCCCTACTCGGCGGGTCTGAGCGACGCCAGTCCGCTGATCAATAAGGTCAAGGCATCAGGCGCGAACATGCTGTTCCCGGTGTCCTACCTGAACGATCTCATCCTGATCATTCGCGCCATCAAGCAGGTCGATCTGAAGATCGCCATCAATGGCGGCTCCGGCGGATTTGTCATTCCCGATTTCTACCGGAATGTTGGAAATGCCGCGGAAGGCCTGCTCGGCGTGGCGCATTGGAATCACGACATCGACGCCGATGCCCAGAAGGTCAACGCCGCTTATCAGAAGCAGTTTGGCGAGTTCCTGTTCGAATATGCTGGCGGCCTCGTGGCACAGACCTTCATGATCGCCGACGCGCTGGAACGGGCGGCCTCGACCGATCCGCAGAAAGTGCGCGATGCGCTCGTCGCGCTCGACGTGTCCCAAGGCTATGCGGCGATGTGTCCCGGCGGCAAAGTGAAATTCGGTCCCGATGGCAAGAATATTTACGCCCATCCGGTCGGCGTGCAGTGGCAGCACGGCGACCTCGCCACCGTCTTCCCCAAGGAAGACGCCCGCGCCCAGCTGATCAAAGCCTAACGCCCAGCAACCGCGCCGATGCTGGCGACACTCGCACAGGCGGTGGTCAACGGCCTGCTCATTGGCGGCATTTATGCGCTCGTGAGCATCGGCGTTACGCTGATCTTCGGCGTGGTCAAGATCGTCAACTTCGCCCAGGGCGAATTCGTGATGATCGGGATGTATATCAGCTTCTTTCTGGCGAGCACTTTCGGCGTCGACCCGCTGTTGTCGCTGCTGATTTCGATGCCGTCATTGTTTGCCATCGGAGTCCTGCTACAGCATTTTTTGATCCGCAGAGTTCTCGCGCTCGGCGACATGCCGCAAATCTTTCTCACCTTTGCGCTGTCGCTGTTATTGATGAACATTGCACTATTGCTGTTCACTGCCAATTACCGGACCGTACAGACTCCCTACAGCGAGCTGACGTTCCATATCGGCCCCGTCTATTTCGCGGTGGCGAAGCTGATCGCTTTCGCCATCGCCATGCTGCTCAGCGCGCTGCTCTATCTGTTCCTGCACGGGACCGATCTCGGCAAAGCGATGCGCGCCGCAGCGCAAAACCGCGAAGTGGCGATGCTGATGGGGATCAATCCTGACCGGGTGTTTTGCGTCGCCGTCGGCGTCGCGCTGGCGCTCGCGGGCGCGGCCGGCTCGCTGCTGATGCCGTTCTATCCGGCCTATCCGCTGGTCGGCCAGATTTTTGTGCTGATGGCGTTCGTCGCCGTGGTTCTAGGCACCTTGGGCAACATCACCGGTGCGCTGATCGCGAGTCTTATGATGGGCGTGGCCGAATCGCTCGGCGTGCAATTTGTCGGCGCCGATTCGGGGCTGATCGTGGTCTTTGTGATGCTCCTCTTGACGCTGGCGTTTCGCCCTAACGGCTTATTCGGGGGCTGGGCGCGATGACGCATATCTGGAAAACACGGCCTTGGTTTTGGGTCGCTGTGCTCGCGGCCATTGCGCTCGTGCTTCCGCTCGTGGTGTCCAATCCGTTCGCGGTTGACATCTTCATTAGGGTTTTGTTGTTCGCGTTTATCGGGGTCGCCTGGAATTTAATGGGCGGATACGCTAAGCAGCTCTCGCTTGGTCACGCCGCTTATTTCGGCTTGGGTGCCTACACTTCAACGATTCTGCTTATCCGTTTCGGCATTTCGCCGTGGATCGGGATCATCGCCGGCGGCGTGGTCGCGATGCTGGCGAGCCTGCCGATCGGCGCTTTGTGCTTCCGCCTGCGCGGGCCGTATTTCGCGATTGCCACCATCGCGACCGCACAAGTCTTGATGCTGCTGTTTCTCAAATTTCGCGATTTTGCCTGGGGCGCCGAAGGCACGACGCTGCCGAACCTCGGCGACGCCCCGCTCATGATGCAGTTCGATTCGAAAGCCGCCTACTATTATCTCGCGCTGGCTCTGCTGGCGCTTGGGCTGGCGATTACTTATCGGATCGAGCGCTCGTGGATGGGCTTTTATCTGGTTGCCGTTGGCGAGGACGAGGACGCTGCGGAAGCGATCGGCGTTGATACGACGAAGATCAAACGGCACATTTACCTGATCAGCGCATTTCTCACCGCACTCGGCGGCACCTTCTATATCCAGTACATCTACTTCATCGATCCGAACACTGCATTCAGTTTCAACATCTCGGTCGAGGCGGCACTAGTCTCGATCGTCGGCGGCATCGGCACATTATGGGGTCCGGTCGTGGGCACCATATTGCTGGAGGCCACCTCGGCGCTCCTGCAAAGCTGGTTCGGCAGCGGACATGGCGGCGTGCAGTTGACCGTATACAGCCTCATCTTGGTCTCGGTCATCCTGTGGCGCCCCAGCGGGTTGATTGGAGTCTTCAGCGATTTGTACCGGCGCTTTACTTATGCCGGCGCGGCGCGCGCAAAAGAAGTGCCGCTCGATGGCTGAGGCGCTCGTCATCCGCAATCTCAGCAAGCGGTTCGGCGGATTGCGCGCCGTGCAGGATCTCAGCTTTGCCGTGCAGGATGGCGAAACCGTCGCGCTCATCGGACCCAATGGCGCCGGCAAAACCACAAGCTTCAATCTCATCACCGGCTACTATCGTCCCGATACCGGCTCGGTATTCGCCTTTGGCCGCGAATTGGTCGGACTTCGCCCGCACGAAATCTGCGGCCACGGCCTCGCCCGCACGTTTCAGGTGGCGAGGCCGTTCGGCAAGATGACGGTGCTAGCGAACGTCATGACCGGGGCCTTCCTGCGCAACAAGAATTTGGATACTGCACGCTCGCGCGCCCGCACGGCAATCGAGTTCGTCGGACTTTCCGCCAAGGAGCATACGCCGGCGCGCGAATTGACCACGATAGACCAACGGCGGCTGGAAATGGCGCGGGCGCTCGCGACCGAACCGCGGCTGTTGCTGCTCGACGAAGTCATGGCAGGGCTCAACCATGCCGAGGTCGATCAGGCGGTAGCGCTGATCGGAAAACTGTCGAAGCGCGGCCTGACCATCGTCATCGTGGAGCACGTGATGCGCGCGATCATGGCCGTCGCCCGGCACATCGTCGTGCTCGACCATGGCCAGAAGATCGCCGAGGGCGGCCCGAAGGACATCGTCGCCAATCAGGAGGTCATTCGCGCCTACCTTGGCACCGGCTACCGCTATGAAGCGCCGGCGGGAGACGCAGCATGCTGACGCTCTCTGCAGTGAGTGCGCGTTACGGATCGGTTCCGGCGATCAGCGATGTGAGCATCAGCGTCGGCGAAGGCGAGGCCGTCGGCTTGTTGGGCGCGAACGGCGCCGGCAAAAGCACGACGCTGCGCGCAATTTCGGGACTGATCCGGGCGACCTCAGGATCTATTACTTTTCTCGGCGCCGATCTCGCGGCTTTGCCGCCGCACAAGATCGCCGAATTGGGCATCGCCCATGTACCGGAAGGCCGTCAGGTGTTCCCCGAACTCACGGTGAAGGAGAATCTCGAAGTTGGGGCCTACATTCCAAGCGCCAAGGCTGAGCGCAACCGTACGCTCGAGCTGGTGTTCGGGATTTTTCCCGCGCTCGCCGAACGGCGCAATCAACTGGCGGGCACGATGAGCGGCGGCGAGCAGCAGATGCTTGCTGTCGGCCGCGGCTTGATGCTCAAGCCGCGATTGCTGATGCTGGACGAACCCTCTTTGGGACTGGCGCCGGTCGTAACCGATGCCACGTTCGCTAAGATCCAGGAAGTGCATGCGATGGGGACCGCCATTCTGCTGGTCGAACAGAACGTCAGTCGCGCGCTCGGCATGGTGCAGCGCGCCTACGTCCTGGAGAGCGGAAAAGTGATCATCCAGGGCTCGAGCGCGGAACTAGCAAACAATAAGCAGGTGCAAGCGGCTTATCTCGGCATGTAGCCGCTGCGAGCCAAACACCGTCCGGCGCACGTGCTTGCACAGCCAGTATCGAGCCGCGAAAGCAAATCTGAAATTCAACTGATGGCGATTAGTGGTCTTGGCCGCGTGTGTAGAGCGGAAAACGCTGGAAAATAACACAACAAAATGGATGACGAGGCGCCGGAGCGTCCGGCACCTCGTCGGAAACTTCAGATCGGTTCGAGAGCCTGGGCGAAAAAGATGAAGCCAAGACCCGTCACGTGACGAGGCTTACGCCCTCACGCTTGGGCAAGTGTCGAGGCCGGAGCAGAAAGCGAGCGTGAAAGCCCCAGCCTTCTCCTTAACCGAGCCCGCCGCGGCTTCCAGCGCCTCGTCGGAAACCTCGAAGCTGAGATCTTCTTCCCTCTCGATGTACTTGTCAGTCATTGGCCTTGTTCCTCTTAATTCGCCAGCGGCGCCGGCATCACCAGGCAGGTCGAGAAAATTGGTGAGAACCCCCCCGCCAAGAAATCCATTAAATCATCGGCTGCCGACAGTGTAAAGTCTCTCCGCCAGCTGTGATACATAACTGAAATGTGGAGATAAAACCGCCTTGCCAGCGGCTCGTTTTAGCCATTTACAAAGGCGTGAAATGAGGCCCGAGAATCGGCTGCTCCACGGTCACAGAACGGGCCCAGCACAAGCGGCGGACAGTGCGCGTTGTGAGGATTCGGTGGACGCATTTTACCAGCGCCTGAGCCTGCGCTCCGCAACCATTGACGAGCTATTTTCGGCTGCGTTTGCGGACGCGCCGAACCCCGCGGTTGATTGTGATTTGTCGGCGCGTTTGGCGGCGCAACGTCTGGCCGCTTGGCGGCAGTCCTCGGCGGCAGGGGACGTATCTCTGTTTGCGCGGCGGCTCGCGCGCGACGGTTTATCAGGCGGCGAGGTTGAGAGCCGGTTCACTGGTGCGCAGCGCGGCCCGTTGGCGCCGTATCCGGCATGGCTAGAAGACGCCATTTGGATCGAAGCAGCGCTGCAGGCGAGCGGGACCGAGCCTGGCGGCGCACCAGCGTACCCGTTCGAAGACCTATTCGCGGTGCTGATCGAACGCACCGCGGCGCTCGTTTGGTCCGGCCTGGATGTGACCACATCAGCCAACTTCGCCGAAACCGCGCGCGCGTGCCTGCAGGATGCCCTGCTCGCCGCAGTAACGGAGCTTTGTGCCCCCGCCCTCTACGAGCGTTTCGCCAAAAAGCGTAGCGCTGGGCCAAGCTCCAATGCCGCCAAATCGCCCGGCGAACCCGCCGGGACGTCACACTATCGCGAATTTATCGCCGAGATGAGAAGCGGCGGCTTTCGCGGCCTGTTCGAAGACAAGCCCGTGCTGCTGCGCCTGATCGCGGTGATGACGCGCCAATGGATCGACGCGACTCGTGAATTCATCTTGCGCTTGGCCGGCGACCTGCCGGCGATTCGCCGCGATCTCATCCACGGATCGGCCAGCAAGGTCGTGGACATCGCAAGCGGTCTATCCGATCCGCACAATGACGGTCGCTGTGTACTGATCGTGCGTTTCGCCGATGGGGCGCGCATCGTTTACAAGCCGAAGGACTTGCAACTCGATGTCGCTTGGCGTGGCCTGGTCGAGCGCCTCAACGGCGCCGACGCCCCCATTGCGCTCAAAACGGTGCGCACACTGGCGCGAGACGGCTACGGCTGGACCGAGTTTATCGAGCACCTCGGCTGTATCGACGCGCGAGGCTGCGACACTTTTTTCCGGCGCGCCGGCGCCTGGCTCGCGCTGCTGCACTGTTTTGCAGCAACTGACATGCACCAGGAAAACATGCTCGCTGCCGGCGACCATCCGGTCCCGATCGATCTCGAGACCATCCTTCAGCCCTCCGCAGAGGAGCACAAGGGGGGCGAAGCCGAAGCAGCGGCCTTCGATGCCGCGATGGAGATCATTGGCAATTCGGTGATGACGGTCGGTCTGTTGCCCGCTTATGGCCGATCCGTCGACAACAATGTGTTTGCCATGGGCGGCATGCTGGGCGGCATGCTGGGCGGCATGACGGCCGATTGGGGCGCGCGAACCGTCATCAAATGGAACAATCTCAATACCGATGCCATGCGTCCTACCAAAGTGGAGGAAGCCGGTGCAGGCACACCGAACCTGCCGCACGTTGACGGCCGCTACGCCAAGCTGACCGATCACATTGAGAGCTTCGTCACCGGCTTTGCCGACTATGCAAATTTCCTGATGCGCCAGATGCGAGACCGCAACGCGGTGGCGTTGTTGGACGGCTTTGCCGGACTACCGGTTCGTAAAGTCGTGCGGCCGACGCGGTTCTACTACATGCTGCAGCGACGGTTGAAAAACCACCGCAGCATGGGGGACGGTATCGTCTGGTCGGCGCAAGCCGATTTCATGGCGCGCTTGGCCGATTGGGACAAAGAAACCGATCCGCTTTGGCCTTTGCAGCGCGCCGAGCGCGCGGCGCTTCTTTCTTTGAACGTGCCGTATTTCATGACCCCAAGTAATGGCACGGCGATCTGCGATCTCCGCGGCGTCTCAGCTGAAACCGTGGCGACGCCTGGGCTCGACCGAGCCCGGGAGCGGCTGCAAGCGCTCGACGAAAATGAGATCGCTTGGCAGGTCGAGGTGATCAGGGAAAATGTTAATCAGCCGACGCGGACCGCGAGCAATGTCGCACGCACCGAAACCGTAAGCGCCTTTGCGCAGACCATCCCCGACAACGCACGCTTTAAGGCCGAAGCCGGTAAAATCGCTGCAGAACTCGCCAAGCATGCTATTCGGCGCGGACCCGCTGCCGCTTGGATCGGCCTCGACTGGCTTGGCGATTCGGATGTGTTCCAGCTCGTTTGTCTCGGACCCGATCTTTATAACGGCGCAAGCGGGATCGTGCTATTTCTTGCCGCCCATGCCGCCGTCACCGCGGATGCGGCGTCAGCCGAACTCGCGCACGCCGGCCTCGCCCACATTCGCAAGAACCTGAAAAGCCGCAATGCGCCGCGGCTTGCGCGTTCGCTCGGCATCGGCGCTGCCACCGGCCTGGGCTCGATCGTCTATGCCTTTGCCGTGATAGCGAAGTGCCTCGGCGAGGTCGGCATTTTAGAGGATGCCGAACGCGCGGTGCGATTATTCACCGATGAATTGATCGCCGCGGACAAGCAATTGGACGTGATGGGCGGCGCCGCCGGCGGCATCCTGGCGCTGCTGCGGCTCTATCGCGATACGCAATCAGATGAAGCGCTGACGCGCGCGATCCGCTGCGGCGAGCACCTTTTAGCGCGAGATCGGGTCGGGGTGATCGGTCGCCGCAGCTGGGTCGGTCAAGGATTCGGTGGCTCCGCGCTTAACGGTATGTCGCACGGTGCTGCGGGATTTGCTTACGCGCTTTCATCGTTGGCGGCGTCGAGCGGCCGCGAAGAATTCGCGGCTGCGGCGGCCGAGTGCCTGGCATTTGAGGATGCCAGCTACGACGCCGAGCGCCGCAACTGGCCTGACTTGCGCGTGACTGGACAGTCGCTATGGCCGTGCCAATGGTGTCATGGCGCTCCGGGAATTGGATTGGCGCGTCTCGCCACGACGCGGCGCATCGCGACCAATGCGGCACTTAGAGCCGAGTTCGATGGCGAGCGTCTCGCGGCGGATGTCAGCAAAGCGGTCGAGGGCGTGACGCGGGCTTGGCCCGGTCAGCTCGACACGCTGTGCTGCGGCGCCCTTGGCAGCATCGAATTTCTCTGCGAGGCGGCGGAGGAGGGGATAGGTAAGCGCGAAATCGGCGAATTGGCATTGCGGCGGTTGGCTGCCGTCCTCGCGGCTGCTGCGGCAAGCGGCGATTACCGCTGGAACAGCGGCAAGCGGCAATTCAATTTAGGTTTGTTTCGCGGTCTCGCCGGCGTCGGCTATACGATGTTGCGGCGGATCGATTCATCGCTACCGAATGTACTGGTTTGGGAATAGCCATTCGATTGTCGCGCGACAGCTCTTGCGTCTTCTGGCGAAGTTACTCGCCGGCATCCATGGTGTTCAGGACGCCTTCCACCCGAATCGCGCGGCCGCACTGCTTGCACTCAAACGCCTGCGCATCGGATAACCGCATAAAGCCACCACAAGTCGGACATGGCACCAGCAGGTCGGTGCTGATCGCAGTGACGCGCATAGCTTTGACCTTGCGGCCGGACCGCAATCGGGGGTGTAGCTGTCGCAGCGCCGGCATGAATACTCGCTGTTTCGGGCCGGAATCGCACGATTTGATCACGGAATGGAGGGAGGTCCGGCCCCGTACAGATACCTGCCCCGGTGGCGCGGCGGCGAATGTGATATTCGACACAAAATTCCGCTTTTTGGCCCGGCGTAATTAACAATTAGCGCGAATGTTGCATTGCGATTCCGGGACAAAGACCACGCCACATCGAGCCAAGCTCGATCCGGGTCGTGATCACTGGACCGTCAGAGCACCGCGCGTTTCGGGGTGAA
>CATPBC010000004.1 GCA_955652195.1 uncultured Xanthobacteraceae bacterium
CGCAGCGCGTCGGCAAGCGACATGGCGCCGAGAAAAAGATAAGCGAGCAGATAATTGATCCCGAGCTCGCGAACCTGCCGCTCGATCTCGGCGCGAACCGTCGCCGGCGAGCCGGCAATGACGGTGCGATCCTCGATGCAGGCTTCGAAATTCGCGCCGCGCGGCAGGTTCAACCGCGAGGTAAGGCCGGTTTCGCCGTGCTTGACGCGCAGCCAATTTAAATGCGCGAGATGCATGTCCACGGCCGGCTTGCCGAAGCGATGCGCCTGCGCATCGCTGTCGGCGAGGAAAATGTGCCGTTGCACGCCAATCGCGGCGCCGCCCGGAAATTCCGGCTTGGGCTGCACTGGACTGCCTCGCTTCTTGAGCGCCGCCTTGTAGGCCTCGATGTTGGCCTTGGCGACCGCCGGCGGTCCCAAAGTGACAAAGTGCAGCCCCTGCTCGCCGGCCCAAGTCGAGCCGATTTCATTCGAGGAGCCATACCAAAACGGCGGATGCGGCTGCTGCAAGGGACGCAATTCAATCGGCACATCCTGGTAGGCAAAGTGCTCGCTCGCATAGTTGAGCGAATTGGTCATTAGGCCGGCGCGGATGCACTTGAAAGCGTCAATGAAGATATCGCGCGATCGATCGTGTTCGACCTTGTGGTATTTCAACTCGTAAGGTGACACGCCGCGTCCGACGCCGACATCGAGCCGGCCGTAACTGAGATGATCGAGCATGCAGATTTCCTCGATCAGCCGCAGCGGCGAATAGAGCGGCAGCAAATAAACCAGCGGACCCAGGCGCATCCGTTTGACGGTGCGCGCAACGGCGCCGAGATAGACGCCCGGCACCGGCACCATGTTCAACGGCGTGGCGTGGTGCTCGGCAACGTGCAGGCAGTAAATCCCGGCGGCGTCAGCGGCTTCGGCAAAATGGAGGCGCTCGTCGAATAATCGCGTCAGTGGACGGTCGCCGTGCTCGACATGATCAAACAATCCGATCTGCATAATGCCTTCCGCGCCAGCTAATGTTGCGAGGGCAAACCGACCCGCCGACCCATGCCCATGCAATCGGCATCGGTCTTCAGTCCCGCCGCGTGAATGCCGTGGACCGCGAGCTCCTCGTCGCGGTCTTCGGTATCGCCGGTCACGCCGACCGCGCCTATGACTTCGCCTTCGGCATCGCGGATGAGCATGCCGCCGCCCTCCGGAAAAATCTGATCGCCGCTCGCGGCGATAAGGTATCGCATGAAAATTGGCCGCTCCTGCGCTCGTTCGCGGACCAGTTTCGAACTGCGGCCGAGCGAGAGCGCCGCATAAGCTTTGCCGTAGGCCATTTCGAACCGGATCATCGACGACCCGTCTTCCTTCTTGAAGGCTTTCACTTTGCAGCCCGGCTCAACCACGATCACGCTCAATGGCCGGCAATTCAATGCCGCACCGCGCTCGATAATGGCATCGATAATGCGTTCGGCCTGATCGAGTGTGATGGCAGTCAATGGACGCCCCCCGCTTATCTTGTGCCAGCTTCCCGCGCGCGATTCTATAGCGGTTGAGCGCAGGCGTTTGTTCGCCCCTTGCTTAGTTGCGCGGAGCGCGCCACATCAGCGCGGTGCCGCAACTCCCTCCCATAGCTGTCAACCGGCTCGTCAAGATCTACCAAACCGTCCCTGCGGTGGACGGCATTTCATTCACGCTCGCGCCCGGCTCGATTACGGCCTTGCTTGGCGGCAACGGGGCCGGCAAGACGACCACCATTGCCAGCATCATGGGTCTCATCACACCAACATCCGGCCGCGTGACAGTGCTTGGAGCGGAGATGCCGCGGCAGCGTTATCACGTTTTGCATCGCATGAATTTCGAGAGCCCCTATGTGGAAGTGCCGATGCGATTAACGGTACGGCAGAATTTGACGGTATTTGGCAAGCTTTACGGCGTCGAAGGTCTGCGGGAGCGCATCGCTGAGCTCGGGCATGAACTTAACCTCACCGATCTGCTCGACCGTCCGACAAACAACCTCTCGGCTGGCCAGAAAACGCGGGTGTCGCTCGCGAAGGCGCTTGTCAACAATCCCGATGTGCTTTTGCTCGACGAGCCGACCGCTTCGCTCGACCCCGACACGGCCGATTGGGTGCGCGGTCACCTGGAGCGCTATTGCCGCGAGCACCATGCCACCTTGCTGCTCGCCTCGCACAACATGACTGAAGTCGAGCGGCTGTGCGAGCGCGTCATCATCTTAAAGCGCGGCCGCATTGAGGACGACGACACACCGGCAAACCTGCTGAGGCGGTATGGCCGACGGACGCTGGAAGAGGTGTTCCTCGACGTTGTGCGCAGTAACGGCGGCGAGAGCCGGGAGGCGGCGCAATGACCCTCCAGCATAGCCTCCAGCAAAAATCCGTCGTCGCGGCTTCGGCGCAGCGCGTCTCGGCAATGATGCTGCGCCATTGGTATCTGCTGCGCTCGTCGTGGCCGCGCCTGCTCGACCTCATCTATTGGCCGACAGTGCAGATGGTGACCTGGGGATTTCTGCAATACTACATCGCCAGCAATGCCGGCTTCTTTGCGCGAGCGGGCGGGACTTTCATTGGCGCCGTACTGTTATGGGACATCCTGTTCCGCGGTCAGCTCGGCTTTTCGATTTCGTTCCTCGAGGAAATGTATTCGCGCAACCTCGGCAATATCATGATGAGCCCGCTGCGCCCGTTCGAGTTCATCATCTCCCTCATGGTGATCAGCGTGGTGCGGCTATCGATCGGCGCGGTGCCGGTGACATTCCTCGCGATCGCCTTTTTCGGTTTCAATCTGTACGGGTTCGGCCTTGCGCTGGTAGCGTTCTTTTTCAACCTGATGCTGACGAGCTGGGCGATCGGAATATTCGTCTCTGGGCTGATTCTCCGTAACGGGATGGGCGCCGAAAATCTTGCCTGGTCGGTCATGTTTTTGCTTATGCCGCTCGCCTGCGTGTATTACCCGGTGGCCACCTTGCCGGACTGGCTCCAGCCGGTGGCTTGGCTGTTGCCGCCCACTTACGTGTTCGAAGGCATGCGCACGCTGGTGATCGATAAGGTGTTCCGGCCCGACCTTATGATCGATGCGCTGGCGCTCAATGCGATTCTGTTCGCCGCCGGCGTATTCGGCTTTCTCCAGTTACTGCAGAGCGCGCGACGTCGCGGCTCATTGATGCAGAGCGGCGAATAACCACCTAAGTTCCACGATACTGTGAATGGCGCCTATGTAGCTCCCGAATCGGGGAAAGGCGTTGTTTCATATGACCATAAACTGGGAAAGCTTTGCTTTTAAGTTGACTGAATGACATACCATCGTCACGATGCTGCGCTGCAGCAAGCCGGGCAGGGTTCATCGATGGCCATTGGGGAGTTTGGGGGCGCGCCGGCTGTGCCGGGCGACAGCGGCTTCCTCGTCTCGACTCCGCTTTATTGGTTCTACGAAATGAGCCATGCCGCCTTGAACCCTTCGCGGGCCTGGGCGGATGCCACGCGGCTATTCTTCAGAAACCCTGGTAATCCCCTGTCCTACACCACGTTCGGCAAGTCGGTCGCGGCTGCTTGCGAACTGTTTGAACGCTCGACCCGGCGTTACAGCCGGCCGGAGTGGCGAATCACTTCGACACTCGTGGGCGGCGAGCGTGTCCCGGTGCGAATCTCCACGGTTTGGCAGCGGCCATTCTGCAACCTGATCTATTTCGAGCGCCTGTTCGAACATCCGCCGAAGCGGCCGCAGCCCAAACTGCTGATCGTCGCGCCGATGTCGGGCCATTTTCCGTCGCTTCTGCGCGGCACGGTCGAGGCGTTCTTGCCCAATCACGACGTCTACGTCACCGACTGGGTGGACGCGCGAATGGTGCCCCTGGCGGAGGGACCGTTCGATCTGGATGACTATATCGACTACCTGATTTCAATGCTGCACAAGCTTGGCGGCGATACGCACGTCGTGGCGGTGTGCCAACCGTCCGTTCCGGTGCTAGCGGCAGTTTCGCTCATGGAGGCGGACCACGATCCCTTCGTGCCGATCTCCATGGTGCTGATGGGCGGACCGATCGACACGCGCATCAATCCGACGGCCGTGAATACGCTGGCCGAAAGGCGCGGCCTCGATTGGTTCCGCACCCATGTCATCACCAAAGTACCGTTTCCCAATCCGGGCTTCATGCGCGACGTCTATCCCGGCTTCCTGCAGCTCAATGGCTTTGTCAGCATGAACCTCGACCGCCACATCGAGGCGCACAAGCAATTGTTTCTGCATCTGGTGCGCGGCGACGGCGACTCGGCGCAGAAGCACAAGGAGTTCTACGACGAATACCTGGCGGTCATGGACCTTGCTGCGGAATTTTATTTGCAAACGGTGGACACCGTATTCGTGCGGCATGCGCTGCCAAAGGGCGCAATGACCCATCGCGGACGCCGTGTCGATCCGGCCGCGATCAAGCGCGTTGCGCTGTTCACCATCGAAGGCGAACATGATGATATTTCGGGCGTCGGGCAGACCGAAGCGGCGCATCGTTTATGCATCAACATTCCGCCGGATCGCCAAGCCCATTGGCTGCAGCCCGGCGTCGGCCATTACGGCGTGTTCAACGGTTCGCGCTTCCGCTCGGAAATCGCACCGCGCATTTCCGATTTCGTGCTATCGATGACGCTGTCCGATCGCACGGCGCGCCGCGCTCTGAGTGCGCGATTGTCGGGCAACGGCGCTGCGCTTCACACGGCCTGACCTCCGCCTTCGGGCGTCCGGCTAAATCTCGCCACCGATTTCTGCATTGTGGCAATATCGCTCTGCGATTGGATTCGGGGGTCCTCCGATGCCGCATGCGCTGCTTTATCGCCGCCCGAGCGAGCCGCCGAGGATCGAGATTGCTTTCGGCGGCGCGACCTTTCCGATCCGCATCCGTCGGCACCGTCAGGCGCGACGTTACACCTTACGTATTCAGGCGGCGGCGCGCGAAGTCGTTCTCACGATCCCGCCCCGCGGCACGCTCAAGGACGCGCGCAACTTTGCCGAGAAGCACGGCGCCTGGATTGCGGCCCGCCTCGGTCGCTTGCCGCAAGCAGCGCCCTTCGCTGACGGGGCGGTAGTGCCGCTGCGCGGCGAGCTGCACCGGATCATCCACCGGCAAAGGGCGCGCGGGACCGTCTGGACCGAAAGCGACGGCAATGGCGGGCGGCTTTTATGCGTTGCCGGTCACGTGCCGCACCTCAATCGCCGGGTGGCCGATTTTCTGCGCCGGGAAGCCAAGCGCGACCTTGAGGCCGCCAGCCGCCGCTTCGCGCGGGATCTTGGCCTGACGATCGATCACGTCAGCGTGCGCGATCAGTCAAGCCGCTGGGGCTCTTGTTCGACAACTGGCGTGCTGTCGTTTTCGTGGCGGCTCATTCTGGCGCCAAGCCACGTGCTTGAGTACCTCGCCGCCCACGAGGTGGCGCATCTCGTCGAAATGAACCATTCGGCACGGTTCTGGCGCGTGGTGAACCGGCTGATTCCGGATCATCAGATGGCCAAGGCTTGGCTCGATGCCCACGGCGGCGATCTGCACCGCTATGGTTTGCCCGATGCGCCTTGCCAAAGGCAGGCCTGACCTTCGCAAGGCCCGACGTTCACCGGTCTGACGTTCACTGGTCTGACGTTCACCGGTCTGACGTGGCGCGGCGGGAACCCGAACGAGCACGACCGAG
The DNA here is from genome assembly GCA_955652195.1 of uncultured Xanthobacteraceae bacterium. GTDB lineage: Bacteria > Pseudomonadota > Alphaproteobacteria > Rhizobiales > Xanthobacteraceae > BOG-931. Next base: position 5,678 of record CATPBC010000004.1, read on the forward strand.
CGTCGCAGTCGGACACATCAAAGCCTAAGGCCACCTCGCGCCCCCGCGCTTTTTGACGCAGCAGGTAACACTAAACCGTGATCTGCATTGTATTCATTCTGGCGGAGACTATTTTCCGCCTATCAAGGCCGACTGGGCGGCTCCCCATCCCCCGACACCCCGTCGCCCGGTCAGATAAGCCTGAGTTGAGGCAACAACTTACGGACCCCAAGCGCGTAATTTGCTTGGGGTCTTTCTTTTGTGGGTCTTTCTTTTGTGCTTGGCGCCCTTTTTTGCTTGGCGGCGCTGCACGCATTCGCGCTTAGCTGCCATGCCTGCTTATGCAGGCTAAAGCTCACGCGCACGCTTATGCGGGCGAAAGATCAACCCCGCGCCCACGCGCCAAGTCGTCCAGTATGCTTGCCGCAACCGCCAACTTCGACACGGTAAGGCCGGAAGCAACCATTTCGCCAATCGCCAATTTGACCCGTTCGACTTCGGCTTTGCGCTTGGCCGACCATGCTGCGACCGCCTGGCTGCCCCACGTCCCCTCGGCAAGAATCGCGGCGGTCAGTTTCCGCTCGGCACCCCCGATCGCGTCCCGCGCACGATCAAGCGCGAGACGGTCGAAGTAATCGGCCGCCGCAATCTCCGCAGCGGTCAGGCGATGGACCCCAAACAATGCCGCGACCGCGAAATAGGTGGCCGCCACCCTACTCACCGGATTGCCGGTGCGGTCAGCTACCAGCACGATGTCGGGCGCCGCAATAAGCGCGCGAAGATCGGCAATGCGACCGGCAAGCTCTGCCGGCACATTCGCGGCCACGAGTTCCTGCCGGCGCGCGGTGCGCGCCGCGCCCATATCCTGCGCCAAGTCCTGCGACAGTACCTCATCCAGCGCTGCGGCAAGCGCGGCAATGCCGTCATGGTAGTGCGTCACGACTTCGGCTAGACCTTTGGAAAAATCGACGGTGCGCAGAAACCAAACCACGCGGTCGAGCAAAAGATTCTGCAATTCGATGTAAAGGCCGAGTTGCTGCTTTCCCGAGATTTTGTTGTCCAGCCCATCAATCGCGCCGTTCAGCGCAGTTAGCTCATAGCTGTCTCGCGTGGCGGCAAAAGCCGCGGCGATAGCCGCCGACGAGGCGCCGGTCTGGTCGGCGATCCGCACGATCAGCGACGGACCGCCGCGATTGATCATCGAATTGGCCAGTTGGGTAGCGATAATCTCACGCCGCAAGCGATGATGCTCCAGCGCATCGGGATAATTCGTGGTGATCGGTTTGGGGAAATATCGCCCCAGTTCGCGCGCCAAATAGGGATCATCCGGAACTGAAGATTCGAGCAGCTCCTCGTATAAGCTTAGTTTGGCATAGGCGAGCAGCACCGCCAGTTCGGGACGCGTGAAGGGCTGCAGACGACGACGGCGTTCCTCCAGCGCCATGTCGTCGGGCAGGTATTCGAGCGCGCGATCGAGCAGACCATGGGTTTCCAGCAATTGAATAAGGCGCTGCAGGAAACCGAAATCGTCCATCCCGCGCCGCTCCGCCAGCGACAGCGCCAGCGTCTGCAGGTAGTTATTGCGCAAAACCAGCCCGGCAACTTCATCGGTCATCTGCACCAGCAACGCATTGCGGCCGTCCATGGTCAGCCGACCGTCGCGCAACGGAATGCTCAGCGCGATTTTCGTATTGACCTCCATGTCGGAAGTGTTCACGCCGGCTGAATTGTCGATCGCATCGCTGTTGAGCTTGATGCCATGGAATGCCGCTTCGATGCGGCTGCGTTGCGTCATGGCGAGATTGGCGCCCTCGGCGATCACTTTGCAGCGCAAATCCTTGGCGACGACCCGAACTCCATCATTGGCGCGGTCCCCCGCCGCCTCGTCCGCCTCGTCCGAAGCGCGAACATAGGTGCCAATGCCGCCAAAGAAGATCAGATCAACCCGCGCTTTGAGGATGGCGCGAACAAGATCGTTCGGCGTGACATGCTCACCGATGCCGAACAATCGTTGC
>CATPBC010000005.1 GCA_955652195.1 uncultured Xanthobacteraceae bacterium
CAATTTGAGTTGGTCCCAGCGGGAGAAGTGCGTGAACCGGAAGGTCGTCATTGTGATGGTGCTCATGGCTGGCTCCATATCCGGCAACAGCGACCATGGCACCATACGTGCTGCCGGGGAAGGAAGATGTGACGGTCAACACAGTTTGACGCTTTTCGTAAGCATCTGGTCCCCCGTCAAAATTTTACACGAGCGGCCCAATTTTTAGCCCACCTCACGCCGGCTGGGGGTGGCGCGTCGGCGCGACTTCGCACATGTCGGTGACTGGTTCCGGTAGCAGAGCCCCGGTCCGCTCATAGCCGACGGCCCTGAGAATGCCGCGGGCCGGGCACATCGCCACGGCGAGCCGCGTGTATGGATTAAGTACCGGCTCGCATACCCAATCGAAGCTTGGCGCCGCGCAGACGCCGGACCAGCCGGCGAGCGATTCGCGGCGAGCACGGCTGTAATCCGCGGCCTCGGCAAATGTGCTTGTGAAAAAACGTCGGGTTCCGATCCGCCCTTCCCAGCGGGGTTGGCGGGGCCACCAGTCATTGGCGGCGCTGGTTTCATTTTCGCGTGTGGCAAAACTCGTTTCCGTCCGCTCGATGACGCAACGCTCCCCGGTCGCGCACCCGACCAGAACATAAATAACTGGGCGCGCGACCGGCGTCGATTCCAGCATGCGTCGCGCTGCGGCAAAATCGGCGCAAAGCTCGAAGGTCTGCCGCAGCAGCTGGTCAGGCGGCATGAGATCGTCGGATCGCCAGACCGCAACCGCATTGGCAGCGAGATCGTAGCCGCGCAGCCAGCGGTGCGCCGTTCGGCGCCGCATCGGCGCCTGATTGACGCAAGCCGCGAATCGAGAGGGCGCGAGCGCCGTCAATGCGCCCACATAACCAGGCCAAGTGACGCTGAAGAAATCCCCGGCTGCGCCGCGCATGCGGGCCACTTCGGCATGGCGGCCGAGCCCGTGGAATGGCCAATCGAGTGTGCGGAGGAGCCACGGCACCCCGTCTTCGTCGCAAGCACGCGCCGTGCAGCCCCATTGATAAGAAGCATTGAGCAACCATACGCCCGAGAAGCCGAGCGCATCGGCTATTCGCGTAATTTCCGGCAGATAGGGCGAACGCGATCGCTCAAGCCAGCGCCGCGACAGCAAATCGAGCGCCGGCACGATAGGCAAGACAGCGCGGGGAAAGACAGCAAGACAAGCATCGCGCAACGCGCGCACGCGCTCCGCGTTGCGCTCGGCATGGCGCACTGGGCCGCCGTCACGCAGATCGCTTAGAGGAATAGCCGAGAGTGTGTCCGTCGCAATGTTGTTCATGGCAAAACTATTCGGGCAAGCTATTCTGGCAAAACTATTCTGGAATGACCGCAAATAGCAAATGCAAAGGATGGGCGCGGTCGTGATAGATCTTATGCAACGCTGTCTTGCTCGAGCAGATGTATGCGTGCGGCAACGGCAAGCAACTTCAAGGGGAGGAGACGGCTATGGAGCTCAAATCGACGCGGCGGATTGTGACTGGGCACGACCCGCAAGGCAAAGCCGTGGTGCTGTTTGACAGCGCGATGGCGGCGAAGCAACGCGGCGCAAACGGCATAACCCTGTTTTGGGTAACGAGCGAGTTTCCAGTGGACGCCGCCGGCTCGGCGGACCGGGCGCAGACAGCGATCGGCGTTCCACCGCCGGAAAACGGCACCGTCCTCCGCATCGTCGATTTCGCTCCGGCGGCGCCGCATGCAGCGCCAGTCGATCACCATCAAATTCTGCTTGCGATGGGTATCGATCCCGCGACGCAAGGCTATGCCCGCCACGCCAATACGCACCGGACCAGGACGATCGACTATGCCATCGTTCTTGAAGGCGAGATCGAAATGCTGCTCGACGACAGCGAAATCCATGTCAAAGCCGGCGATGTCCTGGTGCAACAGGCAACGAACCACGCCTGGGTCAACAACGGCACTAAGCCGTGCCGTATCGCCTTCATCCTGATCGACGCCAAAACGCCGTCCGCGTGGCAGAAGAATTGGAAGCCCTGAACTGCTTAAAGAGCGCGGTAATGCTATTCCGCAGCTTCCCGCTGGCGCGCAAATAACGGCAGCATCCGTGCCTGCTCGCCGGCCTTGGCGACGACAACGCAGTCCTCGGGAACCGTTACCCAGTCTTCGTCACGGTCAAACGGTTCGGAAACAATGACGATGCCGCGCTCCGTCTCCCGGTAGTAAAGCGTATTGGCGTGATCGTTGACCGAATACCGAAACGCATAAAGATCCTGCCCGTCGGAGAGCGCGGCGGTGAAGCGAAAGCGATCTCCCGGTTCGCTCTGCGTGACGATACCCGTGAGCGTCGCCAAGGTTTTTTTTGCCGCCGCGACCGGATCATCGATACCGGCGCCGAGCATCGCAAGGAAAATAGCCTCCGAATCGGTCGTACCGACGCGCGACGGATAAAGTTCGTCGGGAATGAGCGCCTCGACACGACGGCGCCATCGATTCCAGTTGCCGAGAAAACCATTATGCATGAACAGCCATTTTCCGCAGGCGAACGGATGACAATTGACGCGCGTGATTGCGGTGCCGGTTGCCGCCCGGACATGGGCAAAGAATAAGTGCGATTGCAGATGGCGGCATAAATAACGCAGGTTTTCGTCGGACCAGGCCGGCCTGATCTCGCGATAGAGCCCAGGCTCTGGATGCTTGCCGTACCAGCCCAGCCCAAAACCATCGCCATTAATGCTGGCCGCGGATTCCAGCGCGTGGATGCTTTGCGAAATCAACGAGTGGGCAGGCTCGGTGACGTAGTGTTCGAGCGCAGTCGTTTCCCCGCGATATGCAATCCAGCGGCACATGGCGAGTCCTGATTATCGTTCAAAGTTCAAGCCAGCAATGTGGCATCTCGAATCCATCGAGTCACCTTATGCAAGGCAATTTTGGCCCCGTCGCGTTGATTTTCGGTAAAAACCCGCAATTGCGCATCCGCCGACGTACCCTCCACCACGATCGCGCGGCATTGTTCGAGATGCTCGCGGCAGGCAAGTGCTTCGGCTTCTGCCGCGGTCAGCTCCAGAACGCGGCCGAGCAGGTCGGCGACCGTAATCGCGCCGGACCGCGTCACAAAAGTGCCCTGTATTCCGTAGCGCTGAGCCCGCCATTTGTTTTCCACCGCAATGGCCCGATCGACCACATCGATCTCGGCATTGTGCTCGGGATGCAGGTAGAGAAATGCCGCGAGCACGCGATAGAGCGCCGCGATTGCGATAGTGTCATCAAGGCGGGTGCAGCAATCCGGGGCGCGCAACTCCAAAGTCGGATATTTCAGCGAAGGCCGGATCGCCCACCACAAGTGGCTGGCATCCGGCATCGCTGCCGACCGTACCATGGCGGCCACATAGGCATCGTAATCGGCTTCGCTGCGGAATAGTTCGGGCAGCCCGGTGCGGGGCAATTCATCATAGGCGGCGAGGCGATAACCTTTCAGTCCCGTCATGCGCCCTTGCCAAAACGGCGATGAAGCAGAAAGCGCGATAAAAAGCGGCACGTAGGGCAACATCCGCGTCATCACCTCGACTCGCCGCGCCGGTTCGGCAAACTCGACATGGATATGCGCGCCGCACAGCATGTCGCGATGGCCGACCATTTGTAGATCATCCATGATCTGAGCGTAGCGATCCTTCGGGGTTTGCACAGAGTGACGCCATTGCGCCAGCGGATGCGTTCCGCAGGCCAGAATCGACAAGCCAAACTCTGCGGCGGCCGCGGCCGCGCTGTGCCGTAAGCGCAAGAGTTCAGCCCGCGCGTCGTCGAGGCTCGCATGCGGCTCGGTCGCGACCTCGATCTGCGCTTGCAAGAATTCGCGCCCGATGCGGCCTGTGGTGCGGCAGTCGGCAGCTTGAAAAAGCTCGTCCGGTGTCTCAGCTGGCGCCTCGAAGGTCTCGCTATCGGCAAGAAAATATTCTTCCTCGATGCCGAACTGAAACAGCTCGTCGGGCGCAAAGACCCTCGGCTCGCGACCCGCAGGAATAAGCGTGCGGATGCGAAGTCGCCGCTCGCGTGGATCGAACTTAAATTCCATGCTTGATCTCCGCTCGCGTGGTCAGGTCTCCCGAACCTGCGCTCGAAACCAGCATTCCAGCGTGGCGTCCACCATGTTCCGCGTTACGGCTCGCATTAACGCGCAGCGAGGATCTAAGTTCCTGCAGTATTTTGGGTTTTGCCAAAAACGCAACGCCAACAGGGCAGCAAAACGGCTGTTTTTTCAGCCGAGCAAGCGGCGCACCGCCGATGCCCAATTCGCCAATTTGCGTGCGCGCTCTGCCGCCTCCATCTGCGGCGCGAAGCGACGTTCCAGGCGCCAATGGCTCAAGAACCGGTCGGGTTCGGGAAAGAACCCGGTCTGCAATCCCGCCAAGTAGGCCGCGCCGAGCGCTGTGGTTTCCTTGACCTGCGGCCGATCGACCGCGCTGTCGAGAATGTCGGCGAGCCGCTGCATGGTCCAGTCGGAGCTCGCCATGCCGCCATCGACACGAAGCGTTTTCATCGCGCCGGCGGCGTCACGCCAATCGGCTTTCATCGCGGCAAGGAGATCGGCGGTCTGAAAGCACACGCTCTCGAGCGCGGCTTGCGCCAGTTCGCGCGGTCCGGTTGCGCGCGTCAAACCGAACAGCGCGCCGCGCGCATCGGGCCGCCAATGCGGCGCGCCCAATCCGACAAAGGCCGGAACCAGAACGACGTCCTGTGACGGATCTGCCTCCTGCGCCAGCGCTCCACTCTCTTCCGCGCTTTTGATGATCGCAAGACCATCGCGCAGCCATTGCACGGCCGCACCGGCGACAAAGATCGAGCCCTCGAGCGCATAGCTGCGCGCGCCGCCGAGCTGATAAGCGACCGTCGTAACGAGCCTGTTATTCGAGGCCACCGGCACACGGCCGGTGTTGAGAAGAACGAAACTGCCGGTTCCGTAGGTCGCCTTTATCATGCCCGGCGCAAAACACGCCTGTCCAATCAAAGCGGCTTGCTGATCGCCGGCGATCCCACAAATCGGGATCGCGCCGCCGAACAGTTCCGGGTCGGTCGTGCCAAAGGCCGTGGACGAATCCATGACTTCGGGCAAGACCGATCGCGGCACGCCGAATAGCGCGAGCAGCGCATCGTCCCAGCGCCCAGCGTGAATGTCATAGAGCAGCGTGCGGGACGCATTGGTGGCGTCGGTGGCGTGAACACGGCCGCCGGTCAGGCGCCACAGCAAATAAGTATCCACCGTGCCGAAGGCGAGTTGCCCGCGTGCGGCGCGCTCGCGGGCATCGGCCACGTTGTCGAGCAGCCAGGCGAGCTTCGTTCCGGAAAAATAGGGATCGAGCAGCAGCCCGGTCTTGGCCGTCAATGCGGCTTCATGGCCGGCCGATTTGAGCCGCGCGCACAGATCGGCCGTACGCCGGTCCTGCCAGACGATGGCGCGGTGGGCCGGCCGGCCGCTGGCGCGGTCCCACAATAATGTCGTCTCGCGCTGATTGGCGATGCCAATGGCAGCGATATCGCGGGCCGTGGCGCCGGCCTGGTGGAGCGCGCCGCGGCAGGTTGCCAAGGTCGAGGACCACAGATCGTCGGGCTCATGCTCAACCTCGCCATCGGCCGGAAAATGCTGCGCGAATTCCTGTTGCGCAACGGTCGCGATCGAAGTGTCGGGGCGAAACAGAATGGCCCGACTCGAGGTCGTACCCTGATCGATTGCGAGGACGTAGTAGGCCAAGCGTTATTCCCGGATCGCGGTGGTGGCCGTCCGGCGGACCAATTTTTGTCAGCTGCCAGCGGCCTGCGAGGCGAGGCGTTCTTTCGCAACCGGAATGGACAGGTGCCGCAGCCATCGCTCGCAGGAGGTGACGGTATTGATCAGCAGCATGGAGACTGTCATCGGACCGACGCCGCCCGGCACCGGTGTGATGTAGGAGGCTTTGG
>CATPBC010000006.1 GCA_955652195.1 uncultured Xanthobacteraceae bacterium
ACGCAAATTGGCGTCAAGATCCCGGCAGAACAGGTCGAACAACTTCTGCCCGATGCCGCGCGCGGAAGCCGCCTCACGATCCAAGCGCGCCAGCAGCAGCACGAGATGGAGGACAATCAGGTCGAAACGTCCTTGCACCGTGTCGGGCACACCGTAGCTAGTGTAAAATGCCAATGAGCGGGCCTGCGCCACGATCGCGCCATAGAGGTCGCGGATGGTGCGGTCTTCGGGGTTTGGGTGAAAACGCTTGAGGATCATAGGCTTGCAGAGCGTCGTTGCGGCCGATTTGAGCGTCGCCGAACGTCGGTAGTTTGCTAAGCTTGCGCTTTGGGGTTACGGCACGCGCGAGCCGGACGCAAGTTTTGGGACATGGAGTTGGGGTCGGATGCGGGGCAGTCGACGGCGTGACCGGTGCCGAAGCGCGACGGCGGCTTGCTTGATTGCCGTTGCACTGACGCTTTCAAGCTGTGCCGGCGAAACCTTCCAGCGCGGTTACGTGCTGCCCGAAGGAGCGCTTGAACAGATTCCACTCGGCGCCTCCCAGCAACAGGTGCTGCTGGTGCTCGGAACCCCGTCGACGGTAGCCACCGTCAGCGGCGAGGCTTTCTATTACATTTCACAAAAAGCCGAGCGCGCAATCTCCTTCATGCGAACCAAAGTAACCGATCAGCGGGTGATCGCGGTGTACTTTGATCGGGACAGAAAAGTCCAGCGGCTTGCCGAATATGGCTACAAGGACGGCAAGATTTTCGACTTTGTCAGCCGCACAACGCCAACAAGCGGCAATGATCTGAATTTGATCTCGACCATCATCCACAACCTCCAAGGCAAAGGCAGCTGATCCCGGCCGCCAGAATAGCCATCCCGCGGGGACGGGCCACCCTCGGCTGAGGATTAGTGCGCCAGCACCGCAAGCAGCAATAGTGCAACTATGTTGGTGATCTTGATCATCGGATTGACCGCCGGTCCCGCTGTATCCTTGTAGGGATCGCCGACGGTATCCCCGGTCACCGCCGCCTTGTGGGCGTCGGACCCCTTGCCCCCGTAATGACCGTCTTCGATATATTTTTTCGCATTGTCCCAGGCGCCGCCACCGGATGTCATCGATATTGCAACGAACAGACCGGTCACGATGACGCCAAGCAACATTGCCCCAAGCGCCGAGAAGGCTGCCGACTTGCCCTGCGCGCCGCCGCCGGCGACAAAGTAGATTACGAAATAGCCGACGATCGGCGACAAAACCGGCAACAGCGACGGGATGATCATCTCCTTGATCGCGGCCCGGGTCAGTATATCGACGGCGCGCCCATAGTCGGGCTTGTCCCTGCCCTGCATAATGCCCGGCCGCTCGCGGAACTGGCGCCGAACCTCCTCGACGATCGATGAGGCGGCCCGTCCGACGGCTGTCATGCCCATCGCGCCGAACAGATAGGGCAGCATACCGCCGAACAATAGCCCGGCGACCACGTAAGGATTGTTCAGCGAGAAATCCGGCGCCACGCCCTTGAAATACGGATGCGACGCTGCGTCGGCGATGAAGAATTTCAGGTCTTCGTTGTAGGCCGCGAATAACACCAGGGCACCTAGTCCGGCAGAGCCGATCGCATAACCTTTGGTCACCGCCTTGGTCGTGTTGCCGACTGCGTCCAGCGCGTCAGTCGATTTGCGCACTTCTTTCGGCAATCCCGCCATTTCGGCAATGCCGCCGGCATTATCGGTTACTGGGCCGAAGGCATCGAGCGCGACCACCATGCCGGCAAGCGCCAGCATGGTAGTCACGGCAATGGCGATACCGAACAAGCCAGCGAGGTTATAACTGCTCAAGATTCCGGCGATGATGACCAGCGCCGGGAGCGCAGTGGCTTCGAGCGAGACTGCGAGGCCCTGAATGACGTTGGTGCCGTGGCCGGTGACGGAAGCCAGCGCGATCGATCGCACGGGACGGAAATTGGTGCCGGTATAATACTCAGTGATCCAGATGATGAGTCCCGTCACGGCAAGGCCCACGATGCCGCAGACGAACAGTGTCTGGCCGGAGTAATTGGTGCCAGGCAGCGGACCGAAACCGATAAGCCAGTAGGTGACCCCGGCAATGCCGATCAGCGCAAAAACCGCGGTCGCGATCATGCCCTTGTACAACGCACCCATGATCGATTGGCTGGGGCCGAGCTTGACGAAAAATGTCCCGATGATCGACGCGATAATGCAAACGCCGCCGATCGCCAGCGGGAACGACATCATATGCGTCAAGACATCGCCGCCAGCGCGACTGAAGAAGATCGCAGCCAGAATCATTGTAGCAACGGTGGTCACGACATAGGTCTCGAAAAGGTCGGCTGCCATGCCCGCGCAGTCGCCGACATTATCGCCGACATTGTCGGCAATCGTTGCCGGGTTGCGTGGATCGTCCTCTGGAATACCAGCCTCGACTTTGCCGACGAGATCGCCGCCGACATCCGCACCCTTGGTGAAAATGCCGCCACCGAGCCGGGCAAAGATCGAGATCAGCGATGCACCGAAGCCTAGCGCAACAAGCGAGTCGATCACCTCGCGGTCATTCACTGCCATGTGCAACGTGCCGGTGAGAAAGCCGAAATAAAGCGTGACGCCGAGAAGGGCGAGCCCAGCCACCAGAAGTCCGGTAATCGCGCCGGCGCGAAAGGCAATTTCAAGCCCCCCGGCCAGCGACCCAATCGCGGCTTGCGCGGTGCGCACGTTGGCGCGCACCGAGACGTTCATGCCGATAAAACCGGCCGAACCAGACAGAACGGCGCCCACCGCAAAGCCAACGGCAACGAGCCAGCCGAGAAAGTAGCCGACGATGAGGAAGATCACGACGCCGACCAGCGCGATGGTCGAATATTGGCGCTTGAGATAGGCCTGCGCGCCTTCGCGCACCGCCGCAGATATTTCCTGCATCCGGGCGCTTCCGGCGTCTGCCTGCAGCACCGAGCGCGTGGCCCAAATAGCGTACACAATCGCCAGCACGCCGCACAGAACAATGAGCCACAAAGTCGTCGCCATGCTAGGCCCCCGGTATTGGAAGGGCCGGCGTCAAGCCGGCAAGGAAGGCGCCTCGCATACAATGGGTATGCGGACGGCGCAAATCGGCGCGGACATTGCCAAACTTACCCCCGCCGCGCAACGGCGGCGGTCTGCCCGCTTGCCTCGATTTATGCAGCACCGAGATAGCGGATCGGACGTCCCGGCGCGATCATCTGCGCCGCGGCAATGATGGCATTGGCGTCGATTCCATAGTGCCGATAGAGCTCGCCGATCGAGCCGGTCTGCCCGAAATGCTCCACACCGAGCGGACGAACGCGGTGACCATTGACCGCACCAAGCCATGCCAGTGTCGCCGGATGGCCGTCGAGCACTGTGACCATGCCGCAATGCCGTGGCAGGCCGGCAAATAGGCGCTCGATATGCGAGCGCGCATGAACGAGCCCGCGCTCGCGGGCCCGGCACGCCGCGGTCCAGCCGGCATTAAGGCGGTCGGCCGACGTTATGGCCAGTAAGCCGATGTCGCGGCGATCCTCCGCCATCAGGCCAACGGCCTGGATCGCTTCGGGCGCGACCGCGCCGGTATAGGCCACCACGAGTTGGCAGTTCGGCCCCGGCGGACGCAGCCAATAAGCGCCATCGACGATCGCCTGCCGCAACATCGGCGTCATCTCTCGCTTATTCTGCTCAACTGGCCGGGTCGACAACCGCAGATAGACAGAACCGCCGGTTTCGTCCCGGAGCCAGTTGCGTTCCGAGGCTTCGCCGCCGCCTTCGCGCTGAATGTAATCTAAGGCGAAGGCGAAAATAACGGCGAGTTCATCGACGAAGGCTGGCTCAAAGGCGGCAAGGCCATCCTGCGCTATCCCGATCAACGGCTCCGCGATCGATTGATGGGCCCCGCCCTCCGGCGCCAGGGTTATCCCCGAAGGCGTCGCGACCAAGATGAAACGCGCGTCCTGGTAGCAGGCATAGTTCAGTGCATCGAGGCCGCGGGCGATGAACGGATCGTACAAGGTACCGATGGGCAATAGCCGTTCGCCATTGATAGCGTGCGAAAGGCCGAGCGCGGAGAGCGCGCAAAACAGATTCATCTCCGCAATGCCGAGCTCGATGTGCTGGCCCTTCGGCGAGAATTCCCAATTGAAAGTGGATGGGATGCGCTCGCTCTTGAATGTGTCCGCCAAAGCTTCGCGGGCAAACAAACCTCGGCGATTGACCCATGGCCCCAAACTCGTCGAAACCGTAACGTCGGGAGAAGCGGTAACGATGCGCGCGGCGAGTGGCGTGTCGCTGCGGCCAAGCTCATTGAGCAAGGCGCCGAAGCCGAGCTGAGTAGACGTCTGCGGCTGGATGGTTATCGGCAGATCGTCCGGCACGGCGATGCGCCCGGCTTGCAGACTGCGGTTGCCGCCGCTTGCAAACGGTACACGATCAAGAAAGGCCTGAATCTCTGCCGCGGAATGCTCGATCCCTTCGAAGCGCGACCATTCCTCGCCGGGCCGTATATTCATCGACTTTCGAAACATCTCCATTTGTGCAAGCGTCATCAGGCCGGCGTGGTTATCCTTGTGCCCGGCGAACGGCAGGCCATAGCCTTTGATCGTGTAGGCGATGAAGCAAACCGGCCGGTCGTGATCGACCGCATCGAAAGCGGCAATGATCGAGCCCAGATCATGGCCGCCGAGATTGTTCATCAGCCGCGCCAGCTCTTCGTCGCTGCGGCGTTCGAGCAGTGCAGTTACCTGTCCCTGATCGCCGATCTCGTCATTGAGCCGCTTGCGCCATGCCGCGCCGCCTTGAAAGACCAGAGCCGAATAGAGCTGGTTCGGGCAATTATCGATCCAGCGCCGCAATACTTCGCCGCCGGGCTCGGCAAACGCCGCTTGCTGGAGCGTCCCGTACTTGAGGAGCACCACGTCCCAGCCGAAATTGCGGAACAGGTTTTGGTAGCGCTCCCACAAACCCTCCCGGACCACAGCGTCAAGGCTCTGCCTGTTGTAATCGACGATCCACCAGCAATTGCGCAGGCCCTGCTTCCAGCCCTCGAGCATGGCTTCGAAAATATTGCCCTCGTCGAGCTCGGCATCGCCCAGAAGGGCGATCATGTGGCCTTCAGGCCGCTCGAGGCCCCAGCCGTGGGCGCGCACATAATCCTGCGCCAGCGACGAAAACAGAGTTTGTGCAACGCCAAGACCGACGGAGCCAGTCGAAAAATCGACGTCGTCGGTGTCTTTGGTGCGCGACGGATAAGACTGCGCGCCTTTGTAGCCCCGGAAGTTCTCGAGCTTCTCGCGTGTCTGGCGGCCGAGCAGATATTGGATCGCGTGAAAATTCGGCGAGGCGTGCGGTTTGACCGCGACACGATCCTGCGGCCGCAAAGTATGGAAATAAAGCGCGGTCATAATCGTCGCGAGCGACGCCGACGACGCCTGGTGACCACCGACCTTCAGCCCATCGGCGTTGTCACGAAGATGATTGGCGTGGTGGATTGTCCAAGTCGCGAGCCACAGCACTTTGCGCTCAAGCTCGGTGAGTATGGATAGATCCTGCATCGGGCCCGATGATGTCATTGTGGTTAGGCCGAAAACAGCCGACCTGGGCTGATCGAACTACTCCAGTTCCACGGTCTCAAAGTCCGCCGGCATAATGATTTCGAGCAGTTCGCAATCGTCGGAATAATCGAGCACGGCATGCTTGATCTTCGGCGGCTGCAGCCAGCACGAGCCCTCGCGCATGGTGACCACGCCAGCGCCTTCATACTCACCTTTGATCCAGCCCTTGAGGACATACACCATTTGAAAATCGACCTCGTGGAAATGCCGCTTCGAGACTTCCGCCGGATCGCATGGTGGAACCATTTTAATCACGTGTGCGCGCACCATACCGTTGGTCGCGCTGGCGATTCCAAGGTCGCGATATTGCGCGTAGCGTCGCAGCCCTTGTTCGAACGCATCCGGCCGATGATGACTGGCGACGAACGTTTGCTTTGTCCGGGTTTGCTTGGGCGGGCGGGACTTCGCCCTCGCTCCGGCTCTGGTCGATCTGCTGGGTCCTCGCGCAGCTTTGCCGGCCGATCGGCGGTTGCCTTTACGCGCGCCTGATTTTAATGGCACGCCTTGAGGTTTCCGCGCCTGCTTTGACTTATGTTTTGGTCTGGCCATGCCATTGCCTCCCTGGCGTAAGCGCATCAATCGGCACCCGATCAAAAGTGAGTATACGCCGGTCGTGCGAACGAGAGCACTTTACCGTCACGCCGGAAAAGGACCCCCTGCCCGCTCGTAACTTGGCCAATCTGGGTCACTGCGACGCCAGCTTGCGCCGCGGCGGCGCGGAAGGCGCTGAAATTGGCCGGGGAGAGAGCCGCCAGAATTTCGTAATCGTCGCCGCCCGTGAGAATTCGCTCGATGAGTTTGGCATCCGCCGAAAGCGCTTCGCGGGCCGCGTCCGATAGCGGCACGCTCGCAACGTCGATTTCGGCCGCAACGCCGGAAGCCCGGCATAGCTTGGCCAAGTCGCCGACCAATCCATCGGACACGTCCATCGCCGCTGATGCATTATGGCGAAGGGCCTCGGCGAGCACGTTACGCGGCTGCGGCAGAAGATACCGATCGCGCAGATGAGTTCGCGAAGCAACCGAGAGCTGCCATCGCTCGGCCAAGCTTGCGTCTAGATGCAGCAGCACGCCAAGCGCAGCATCGCCGATCGTCCCGGTAACGGCGATGATGTTGCCCGGCTTGGCGGTCGCACGACGCACCATGCCGCCATGCGGCACCGTGCCGAAAGCGGCAATGGAAACCGAAAGCGGTCCTGGCGTGCGATCAGTGTCGCCGCCGAGGAGCGGACAAGCATAGTACGCGATATCCTGGCCGAGACCCGCGGCAAAGGCGGCAACCCACGAATCCTGGGTCTCCGCGGGCAACGCAATTGACAACAAAAATCCCACCGGTGTCGCACCCTTGGCGGCGAGATCCGACAGATTCATCCGCAGTGCCTTGCGTGCGATGCTGTCCGGAGGATCTTCGGCAAGAAAATGCACGCCGGCAATCACGCCGTCGGTGCTCAAAACCAAATCGCAACCGGGTGGCGGCGTGAGGACAGCCGCATCGTCACCCAGCGCGAATGCGCCCGGCGTAGTGGCGAGAGGGCGAAAATATCGGCCAATGAGCCGCTCCTCGCCTGAGGTTTCATTTGCAGAATCATCTTCGCCGGAGGGCATATCGCGGCTCCGCCTATCTGCCGGCGAATTCGCCCGCACGGAGCTGATGGGCGAGTTGGTCGAGCACCGCATTGATCATGCCGGTCTCTTCCTTGTCCACAAAGGCACTGGCTACATCGACGTATTCGGAGGTTACCACGCGCGCGGGCACGTCGCTGCGGCAGGCGAGCTCATAGGCGCCGGCGCGGAGCACCGCACGAAGCACCATTTCGATGCGCTTAAGCGGCCAGCCGCGCGCCAACGCCGCGTCGATTTGTGGATCGAGACGGCTTTGCTCGCGCACCACACCGCCGATGATGTCACGGAAGTAGGCGGATTCCGCCGGGCGATATTGCACGCCTTCCACTTCGCCGCCGAGCCAGTGACTTTCAAACTCGGCCAAGATCTCGTTCAATCCGGTGCCGGCAAGGTCCATCTGATAAAGCGCCTGCACCGCAGCGAGCCGGGCGGCGCCGCGTTGATTCGCCTTGCGCGCTTCGTTGTCGCCGCGACCTGAAGCATCAGGCATTTCAGGGCCGGCCATCTCACCGCCTCCCGATCTGCCGTTTTAGACTGACCATCGCGAGCGCAGCACGCGCGGCATCGCCGCCCTTGTCCTGCTCCTCCGGGCGAGCGCGCAGCCAAGCCTGCTCCTCGGTATCTACCGTAATAATGCCATTGCCAATCGGCACTCCACGCGCCACAGAAAGATCCATCAATCCGCGAGCGGATTGATGCGCAACGATGTCAAAGTGGATGGTATCGCCGCGAATGACGCAGCCGAGGGCGACGACGCCGTCATAAGCGCGCCGGCGCCGCCGAGCCTCATTGAGCCCAATTGCAATCGCGCACGGGATTTCGAGTGAGCCCGGCACGGTGAGGCAATCGAATTGGGCACCTGCCTCTTTCAAGACTTTGGTGGCGCCTGCCAGCAGCGCGTCGGCAATGTCGTCATAAAATCGCGCTTCAACAATGAGAATGCGCGCGCCTTTGCCGCTATTTTTCTCACGGTCGCCTCGCCGCGCTCTAGCCATGCCTGCGCTCCGGCTTGTTTGAGCACGGTTTCAGCCGAACGATTTCGGCTCACCGGCATCGGACCCGGGCGAGGTCGTACCAAGACCGGCAGGCGCTCACAAGCGCGTCCTAAAGCATGATGCCGCAAAGTGCTAACCGGCTTCCCGCCTGCGCGAAGCCCTTAGCAACCATGTGCACTTTCGTTTGATGCTTCGGCGGGCGAAGGCAGGTCGAAAAAGATCATGCTTAAAACTCTAGCGTGGCAGGCTTTCCAACAGTCTCGCTACATACCGCGCCAGCTGATCGACTTCGAGATTAAGCCGCGCACCAGGTAGGAGGGCGCCAAATGTGGTGACCTGCATTGTATGCGGGATCACCAGCACCGAGAACGTCTCGCCCTCGACCTTATTGACGGTTAAGGAGACCCCGTCGAGCGCGACCGAACCCTTTAGCGCGATAAACCGCGATAGCCCGATCGGTGCGCGCAAGGTCGACGAGGCACTGTCGAGAAAATCGTCGCGGGTAACGAGTTCGGCAATCCCGTCAACGTGGCCACTGACCAGATGTCCTCCGAGCTCGTCACCAAGCCGAAGCGAGCGTTCCAGGTTGATGCGCGTGCCGCGCCGCCAATCGCCGGCCGTCGTCAAGCGCAGCGTTTCGGCCGCGGTATCGACGGCGAAGAACGACCGACCGCTCACAGTGCCGCGCTCGACAACCGTAAGGCAAATTCCCGAACAGGCGATTGAGGCGCCGACCGCGATTGAATCGGGATCGTCGTCGCAGCCCACAACCAGCCTGCGCAAGCCGTCGGACTTCTCTTCGACGTCAAGAACCTCGCCTATTCCGCTGACGATCCCGCTAAACATCGGCCAAAGACTCGCGCTCGTAACATTCCTGGCGGTCAGGCCCGACTTGCTCGCTGGAGATACATTTGAGGTGTTGATCAAGCATTGTTCGCGCGCGCGGCTCGAGGGCCGTCAAGCCGTCATCGCCTATTCGGATCGGAGAATGGAACAACAAAGCCTCGTCGACCAGATCGGCTGCGATGAAGGCCGAGGCAAGTGTCGGGCCGCCCTCAACCATCAGACGCGTGACGCCGCGCGCTGCCAGAAGTTTCAGCACGGCCGTCAGATCGAGCCGGCCATTTTTTTCGGCCGTTCGGACCACGTCGGCACCGTGCTCCCGCAGTGCCGCTTCCGATGCGGGCGGCGCATGGTCGGCGGCAATGACCCAGAGCGGCGTATCGCGGGCCGTCTGTACAAGACGTGAGCGGATCGGCAAGCGAAGCGCGCTATCGAGGACCACGCGCGTTGGCGACATCTTGACCATTCCAGGCAAGCGACAGGTCAGAACCGGATCATCCGCCAAGACGGTGCCGCTGCCGATCATGATAGCGTCGCTCTGCGCGCGCAGGAGATGCACTCGATTGCGGACGGCATCGCCGGTGATCGCCACGCGCCGCCGCCCAGCACCTGCCGCCTTGCCGTCTGCGGAAATGGCGAGCTTGATCATGACCTGCGGACGGCCCTCGCGCATGCGGCGGATGTGCCCGGCATGATCACGCCTGGCAGCCGCGCCGCCGATGCCGACGTCAACGGCAATGCCTGCGCTTCGCAGACGCGCGTGCCCGGCGCCCGAAACTTCGGGATTAGGATCCTGCAAAGCCGAAACGACGCGCGCGATGCCGGAGGTAATCACGGCGTCGGCGCACGGCGGCGACTTGCCGTGATGCGAGCACGGTTCGAGCGTGACATAAAGCGTAGCGCCGCGTGCCGCCTCGCCGGCCCGGCGCAGGGCTTCGATTTCGGCGTGCGGCCGGCCGCCCGGTTGCGTCCAGCCGCGGCCGACAATTTCGCCGTTTTTAACGACGACCGCGCCGACTGCTGGATTCGGCCAGGTTCGACCGAGCCCGCGGCGACCCAGCGAAAGAGCAAGTGCCATGAAGCGGCGGTCGCTCGTCGCCGCGTCCGCTACAGCACTATCGGGCGCGCTCACTCGGCGGCCTCATCTCCCGACAATTCGGCAAGCGCGGCTTCAAAATCCTTCGCCTCGCGGAAATTGCGATAGACCGACGCGAACCGCACATAAGCAACATCGTCGAGGTCGCGCAGATGCGCAATGACCGTCTCGCCGATGGTTTCCGAAGAAACCTCACTCTCGCCGATACTTTCAAGCTCGCGCACGATTTTCGAGACCATCTGGTCAATGCGCTCGGGATCGACCGGGCGCTTGCGGAGCGCTATCTGCACCGATCGCAAGAGCTTATCGCGATCGAACGGCACGCGCCGGCCGTTGCGCTTGATCACAATCAATTCGCGCAATTGGACGCGCTCGAAGGTCGTGAAGCGGAAATTGCAGCTTAGGCAGACTCGGCGCCGGCGGATGACCGAAGAATCCTCGGTCGGCCGCGAATCCTTCACCTGGGTATCGAGGCTCCCACAGCTCGGACAGCGCATCCCTTAGCCCTCGTAGATTGGGAACCGGCTGACCAGACGTTTTACCTTTTTCGCCACCCGCTGCTCGGCCTGCGCGTCCTGTTCGGCACCGCTTTTTGCAAGCGCGTCCAACACTTCAGCGATCATATCGCCGATTTGCCGAAATTCGGCGATGCCGAAGCCGCGCGTGGTGCCGGCCGGCGTGCCCAGCCGCACACCTGACGTAACGGTCGGCTTCTGCGGATCAAAA
>CATPBC010000007.1 GCA_955652195.1 uncultured Xanthobacteraceae bacterium
CGCGAGAGGCGCAGACTCTCCGACGCCCACACCTCATAGCTTTTAGTGAGGAGCGGCAGGTCGAGAAGCCATTCGCCTGGATAGTCGACGATATCAAGTGTCAGCGTGCGCTGGTACCCGCTTAGCGATTGGTACTCGATGACAACGCGCAATTCGCTGATTTGTCGCGTCGACATCGGCCAACAGCGTTTGGCTACAAGTGCACTTACATGTTTCTCATAGTCGAAACGTGACACTGCATCATCTGGTTGAGGGGCAAGATAGGCGCGGGCTATGCGGCCGGTAGCCAGCGCTTCGAAAATCGGAAAGCGTCCGCCGCGTACCAGACCATGAACCAACGCGGTGATGAACACGGACTTGCCAGCGTTTGAAAGACCGGTAACGCCGAGCCGAATGGTCGGGTTGAACAAGTGTGCGCCGAACTCGGCGAGAGCCTGCGTCGCCAGCCGGATTTGTTCAACGAGCTCGGCCACGCAAGGGCTCCTTCATGGCTGCGTCAAATCGGCCGGCATTTTCGGCCCTAACCAGAGCAAGCAAAGCAATCTAGCACTAGCGGATCAGTGGACGTAGAATGCGGTTGGGGTTGGGGCTGGACCTGGAGCGACCATCCATGTCGGTTCCAAGCGATAATCAGACATCCTCGCCGCAAGCCGAAGCGCACAATGACGCGCAGGTTTGGGCGGATCAGAGCTCGGACTTTGTCTTGATCGCGGAAGGCAAACCGCCGTCTCGTATCGAATTAGCACGCGAGCGCTGAACTAACTGATCGCTTGGGCGATCCCGAGCGAGTAGCGACTGATCTGGAATAGGAGAAGCAAATATGGGCATCATTAGCTGGATCATACTTGGCCTGATCGCCGGTTTCATTGGCAGCAAAATTGTCGACAGGCGCGGCCAAGGTTTCTGGCTCGACATCGCGCTCGGAATTGTCGGCGCGCTCGTCGGCGGGTTTCTCTTTGCTCTGTTTGGCGCATCGGGCGTGAGCGGCCTGAACATCTACAGCATGATCGTCGCAATTGCCGGCTCGGTCGTCGTCCTGGTGCTCTACAACGCGCTAATGGGTGGGCGCCGAGCGTAATCGCAAGAAATCCGCGCAAAACCAACAGGAGAACGACCATGGGATTCGAAGACGTCGTCCGCTCAGCGGCTCCAGGCGGAAATGTGGGCAAACCGCTCATGCTCGCTGTGCTCGCGCTTCTGGCGTCAGGTGCCTTGTTTCGCGGAGGTACCGCCGAACAGCCCTCGAGCGCTGGCGCGCAACCGACGCCCAACCCAGGCGCCGGCGGCCTGCTCGCGGGTCTAGGTGGGTTATTGGCCAAGCTGCAGCAGGGTGGTCTGGGCAATGTGGCAAATTCCTGGGTCGGACCAGGACAAAATCAGCCCGTCTCCCCAGGTCAGCTCGGTTCGGCGCTTGGCCCTGACATCATCAGAACGATTGGCCAGCGGTCGGGCCTTTCCGAAGAAGAAGTCTCCAAGCAGCTTTCGCAGGTTCTGCCTGGGATTGTCGACAAGTTAACGCCTGAGGGACGCATGCCGACAGAGCCAGAACTTTCTCAAAGGCTGTGAACGCAAGGGCGGACCGCCCGACTTATGTCCGAGTTGAAGACAGATCTCCACAGGAGCACGTCATGAGTATCTTCGGAAACATCATGTCGGCGATCTTCGGACATGGCGCCGCCCAGGCGCAGCCGAAACCGTCAACTAGCAATACGGCTGCTGCCCCAAATGCATCAAGTGGAGCTTCCGCTCCGACCAGCGCTTCAGCGGCGCCGCAATCCCAAGTGGACGTTGAAGCTGTTTTGAACAAACTCGCCAGTCAGAACAGGGAAAAGTTGGATTGGCGCAAATCGATCGTCGATCTCATGAAGCTGCTCAAGCTCGATAGCAGCCTCTCGGCGCGACAAGAATTGGCAAAAGAACTCCACTATCCGGGCGACACAAAGGACTCTGCGGCAATGAATATCTGGCTACACAAACAGGTGATGATCAAGCTTGCCGAGAATGGCGGCAAGGTCCCGGACGACTTGAGGAAATAGTCTTCTATATTTCCGCTCCGATGAGGTAGGCTGAGGAGAATGAGCTATGCGCACGGATGATCTTCGTCCCAGCAGCAATGTCGAAGACGACCGCGAAACGAGTGCATCTCGCAGCGTGCCTGGCGGAGCCGGCGGCCTCAGCATTGGCGCTGTCATAATTATCGGGCTCATCGGCTGGTACTTTGGGATTGATCCAAGCGTTCTACTCAATGGGTACCAAAATCTCACCGGTGGCAGCTCGAGCTCTGAGCAGACGAGCCAGGCTCCGTCCACTGCCGGAACTCCAAACGATGCGACCGGCAAGTTTGTCGCCTTGATCCTCGGCGACACTGAGGATCGGTGGACGGAAATCTTCGCCGCAAATGGCCGAACTTATCATCCCCCAAAGTTACGCCTGTTTGCGGGTTCGGAACCTACGCCCTGTGCCTTCGCCCGCTCGGCCATGGGACCGTTTTATTGCCCGCGCGATCAGCGAGTCTATCTCGATACGGCGTTCTTCGACGACCTCCAAAATAAATTTGGCGCCTGTTCGAGCAGCAAAGCTTGCCTGTTTTCGGAAGCTTACGTTATTGCCCACGAGGTCGGTCATCACGTGCAGGATGAGCTCGGCATCCTGCCACGTGTGATGCAGGCGCAGCAGGCTGCGTCAAGCCAAGCGGAGGCGAACCAGCTGCAGGTGCGCGTCGAGTTGCAGGCGGATTGCCTCGCTGGCGTTTGGGCGAACCGTGCTCAGCACAAGCACGATTTCCTCGAGCCCGGGGATGTCGATCAGGCCCTGCAAACCGCGTCAGCCATTGGTGACGACCGCTTGCAAAAGGAGATGCAGGGCTATGTCGTGCCCGATGCTTTCACCCACGGCACCTCTGCGCAGCGCAAGCGCTGGTTCATGAACGGCTTCGATTCAGGCCAGATGGCGGCTTGCGATACGATGTCAGCAGACCC
>CATPBC010000008.1 GCA_955652195.1 uncultured Xanthobacteraceae bacterium
TAACCCGCGCCGGTCCGGCGCAGGCCCGATCACCGGTAGCGAGTCGGCAAAGCACGGCCGCGCGCCCATCCACGGCTGTGCCTCGACCGGCTCGCCGAGCGCGAACAGGCCCCGCGCCTCCGGCAGCAAACGATCAAATTGTACCGGCGTCGGCGGTGCATCGCGCGGCGCAAATTCGGCGCCCGTGGTAATGCGGATGCCCTGCTCCATCGGAGTCATGCAGTACCCGTTCTCCGCATCGAGCACCGGCCGGCTTAGCGCAGCATTTCCCTCCGGCTTAAAATGGCGGTGATAGCCGCGCTTGACTGCAAGCGGCAGCCTGACGCCGAGCGGATCAAGCAGATCAGGCGCCCACGGACCAAGCGCCACGACGACATCCCCGGCATCGACCGGTCCGGCGGTGGTATCCACACGCCAATGCGGGTCGACGCGATGCAGCGAACGCGCATCGCCGGAAAAGCTAAGCCCACCCAGCGCGACGAAGCGGGCCGCATAGGCGCGCGTCACCGCGAGCGGGTTGCTGATGCTTACCGCCCCCGTCCAATGCACGGCGTGCCGGAACACCGGCGCGAGTGAGGGTTCGAGCGCGCGCGCTCCGTCGCGGTCGAGGGCCACATTGGCGATGCCGAAATCTTTAGCGAGCTGCAGTTCGCGCCTCTGCGCTGCGAATCCACGATCAGTGCGGTAGAGCTTGAGCCAGCCCGTGCGGCGGAAATAACGCTCTGCCCCCGCCTCCCCGCTCAGAGCCCCGTGCTCGGCAACGGCACGGGCCATGAGGGGACGGATGAGACGCGCGGTCTCGACCAGGCGTGATGGTTGTGAAGCTGCATAGAATGCGGCGAGCCAGGGCGCGACCTTCGGTAGGAATAACAGATGATAGTTTGCCTGCGGCGATCGCTTGAACACGACGCGCAGGCGTTCTACCCAATCGGACGGAAATGCCGGCGGAAAGACGGTATTGCCCTCGATGACACCGGCATTGCCATACGACGTCCCCTCGCCGGGCGCTGCGCGGTCGATCAGCGCGACCGCGAGGCCCCGCTTCGCAAGGTGGACCCCAATCGAGGTGCCGACGATCCCGGCTCCCAGCACAATGACATCGGTGCGCGCCACAGAACCTCCTTTGCAGTATCCGCGAACCTTGCCGCAGCCTCGCCCGAGGCGGCAAGCGTCGCGAACGGCGGTCAGGCATCCATTCCGGCGCGTTGCCCGGCCCGAAATGACGTGTTACGCGAACCCCTAAGCTTGGGGGAGATTCCCATGCCTCGTCCACTCGTCATCGCACCATCGATCCTGGCCGCCGATTTTGCAAAACTCGGCGAGGAGGTGCGCGCCGTCGATGCTGCCGGCGCTGACTGGATCCATGTCGATGTCATGGACGGCCATTTTGTTCCCAACATTTCCATCGGCCCAGACATTGTTCGCGCCATCCGTCCGCACACCAAAAAGACACTCGATGTCCATCTGATGATCGCACCTTGCGATCCCTATCTCGAAGCGTTCGCCAAAGCAGGCGCCGACATTATTACGGTGCATGTCGAAGCCGGGCCCCACATCCATCGTTCGCTGCAGGCGGTCCGTGCGCTCGGCAAAAAGACCGGCGTGACCATGAACCCAGGGACGCCGGAAAGCTCAATCGAAAATGTCATCGACCTCGTCGATCTCGTCCTGGTGATGTCGGTCAATCCCGGCTTCGGCGGTCAGAAGTTCATTCCCGACTCGCTCTCCAAGCTGCGCAGTGTGCGCGCGCTTGTTGGCGCGCGGCCGATCGACGTTGAGATCGATGGCGGAATCACGGCGCAGGTCGCGCCCGAGGCGGCCCGCGCAGGCGCCAATGTTTTCGTCGCCGGCTCCGCGGTGTTCAAGGGTGGTACGCCAGAATCCTATCGCGCCAATATCGCGGCGATTCGCAACGCGGCGGCGCTGGTACGAGGTGAGGCAGCGTGACCATCCCGCGTTACACGCGTCCGCAGATGGCAGCGATCTGGTCGCCGGAAACGCGGTTTCGCATCTGGTTCGAGATCGAAGCCCACGCCGCCGATGCCATGGCCGAGCTCGGTATGATCCCGAAGGATGCCGCCAAGGCGATCTGGACAAAAGGCAAAGCGGCCAAATTCGACGCCGCGCGGATCGAAGAGATTGAGCGCGAAGTCAAGCATGACGTGGTGGCTTTTCTTACCCATCTCGCCGAAATCGTCGGGCCAGAGGCACGCTTTGTCCACCAAGGCATGACGTCCTCCGACGTCCTCGATACTTGTTTCAATGTTCAACTCGTGCGCGCTGCCGATCTCCTCATCGCCGATATCGAGGCGCTCAATGCCGCGCTCGAACGGCGCGCGCGACAATACAAGCTCACGCCGACGATTGGCCGCTCGCATGGCATTCACGCCGAACCGACAACCTTCGGATTGAAACTCGCCTTTGCTTTCGCGGAATTCACCCGCGCTAAACAACGCCTCGAATCGGCGCGCAAGGAGGTGGCAACTTCCGCGATCTCCGGCGCGGTTGGCACTTTCGCGCACGTGGACCCCCGCGTCGAAGCCTATGTTGCGGAAAAAATGGGTCTCGCGGTCGAGCCCATTTCAACCCAGATCATCCCGCGCGACCGGCATGCCATGTATTTCGCCACGCTGGCGGTGGTCGCCGCCTCATGCGAGCGCTTGGCAACCGAAATCCGTCACTTGCAGCGCAGCGAAGTGCTGGAAGCCGAGGAATTCTTTTCAGAAGGCCAAAAGGGCTCCTCCGCCATGCCGCACAAGCGCAATCCGGTCCTGTCGGAGAACGTGGTCGGGCTCGCGCGCATGGTGCGCGCCTATGTCGTGCCGGCCCTGGAAAATGTCACGCTGTGGCACGAGCGCGATATTTCGCATTCATCGGTGGAGCGGATGATCGGGCCGGACGCCACTGTAACACTCGATTTTGCCCTTTCGCGTCTTGCCGGCATCATCGACAAGCTCATCGTCTATCCCGAAAATATGCAGAAGAACCTCGACCGGCTGGGCGGGCTCGTTCATTCGCAGCGCGTGCTGCTGGCGCTGACGCAAAAAGGCGTGCACCGCGAGGACGCCTATCGGCTGGTTCAGCGCAATGCGATGAAAGCATGGGCCGGCGAAGGCGACTTTCTCGCGCTGCTCAAAGCCGACAAGGACGTGCGCAAGCATCTGAGCGAGAGCGAGCTTGCAGATAAGTTCGATCTCAAGTTTCATTTCGCGCATGTCGACACGATTTTTCGCCGTGTTTTCGGCCGCGCCTAAGCTCAGTGCCGCGATGCGCCGGCCGGCGCGACGCCGGAAACTTGTCCGGCGCCGTCGCGTGACGTAGTTTTTGGAACCAGCAAGAGGGCGATTAGTCGGACAAAATGGGGGCACGGCCGATAATTCTGGTATTCGATTCCGGGCTCGGTGGGCTTACCGTCTATCGCGAGATCGCGGCGGCGCGTCCCGATGCCGACTTTCTTTATCTCGCCGACGATGCCGCTTTCCCATACGGCGCTCTGGCCGAGCCGATACTGGTCGAACGTCTCATCGGTCTCCTTGGTCAGTCGATCGCAAACCATGAGCCCGATCTTATCGTAATTGCCTGCAACACTGCTTCGACCATCGCACTGCCGGCCTTGCGAAAAAAATTCGCCGTGCCGTTTGTCGGCACCGTGCCTGCGATCAAGCCCGCTTGTGCCGCATCGCTTACGCAGCGCGTCGCCGTGCTGGGCACCGAAGCCACCGTCAAGCGCGAATATACCCGCGCGCTCATTCGCGACCACGCGCAGGGCTGCACGGTCGATCTGGTCGGATCGAAAAA
>CATPBC010000009.1 GCA_955652195.1 uncultured Xanthobacteraceae bacterium
ATGAATGTCGCGTTCGGCGGTTCGCTGCATCCGGAAATCCGCGAGCTGCCGGGGCGCCTCAATCATCGCGCGCCGCGGCTGCCGAACGGCGAGTACCATCCCGATCTGGAAGTGATCTTCGCCGAGCGGCACGAGGTCCGCCTCACGCCGGGCGGCGTTTTCGCCAAGCTGCTGGGCGCCGAGTGCATCCGCGTCAATTCGCTGCACGGCCAAGGCATTCTCGAGCCGGCCAAGCGCATCGTCGTCGAGGGCGTGGCGGAGGACGGCACGATCGAGGCGATCCGCATCGCCGATGCGCCGGGCTTTGCGCTCGGCGTGCAATGGCATGCCGAATACGAGCCGCAGCGCAGCGCGGTCAATCGTACATTGTTCGAAGCGTTCGGCGCCGCGGTAACCAAATATCAACAGGCGCGTTGATCCATTCTCCACCCGAAGGAGAAGGAGACACGACCATGGAAGAAGGACTCGTCGCGGTCGTCAGCCGCTATTCCGCGCCGGAAACCATGCAGCGGTTCCTCGCCGCGCTCGCCAAGCGCGACCTGACCGTTTTCGCCCGCATCGACCATGCCGCCAATGCCGGCGCAGTGGGGATGCCGTTGCGGCCGACGGAGGTGGTGCTGTTCGGCAATCCCAAAGGCGGCACCGCATTGATGCAGGATCAGCAGCGCGCCGGCATCGATTTGCCGCTCAAAGCGCTGGTCTGGCAGGACGCCGAAGGCAAGGTCTGGCTCAGCTACAACGCGCCGGACTGGATCGCCGAGCGCGCCGGGCTCGGGGCCACCAGCGCCGGCGCCGTGGCGGCAATGACCAAAGCCTTGGCGGCGATCGCAGAGGAAGTGACGAAGTAAGCCTGCGCTAAAGCGAGACGAAATTTCGTCGAATCGTCATCCGGCTCTATTTTTGCTTGAGCATGATCTTTTCCAAAAACCGGTTACCACTTTTCGGGATCATGCTCTTACGTCTCGATCTTGCTCAGCACCGCCTGCACCTGCTCCAGCACTTGGCGGGTCTTTTCAGCGTAGAACGTGTTCACGATATCGCAGATCGTCTGGACCTTCGGATCGCGCGGATCGATTCCCGCTGCGACCAGACGTCCATGCAGGTCTTGCAGCACTTCATCGCGTTCGAACATCACGGCCTCCAGGGCGCTGATTATAGCAGCGGGAACGTATTGGCGCTGGGCGGGTTCGTGCATCGTCCGCAGCACCGGTTTTACCGTCACCGCCGGGCATAGTCGCGCGGCGATATGGTCCTTACAGCCTGATCATCGGCCGCTTGCCTTTGGCCGATTTCTCGCTCGGTACTTTCACCAGGGCCTCGCCGTCCAGAACCACCTCGCCGTCGACAGCACAAACACAGGACAGCCGGGCGCGCGACTTTTCCGGAATAAGCTCCCGCACCGTGACGGTGACCACCACCGTGTCGCCGATCTTCACCGGCGCGCGGAAATTAAGCGTCTGCGAAATATAGATCGCGCCAGGTCCCGGAAGGCGGGTGCCGAGCACCGCGGAAATCAGGCTGGCGGTATAGAGCCCATGCGCGATGCGCTTGCCGAACGACGTGCGCGCCGCGAAATGTTCGGAAAGGTGGATCGGATTGCGATCGCCGGTAAGCTGCGCGAACCCGACCACGTCCGAAGACGACACCGTCTTTTCCAGCGTCTCGGTCATGCCGACCGACAAATCCTCGAAAAAGAGCGTGCGCAGCGGCGGCAGATTCATGCGGCAGATTCATACTGATAGTTTGCTTGCCGGCGCGCTACTGCTTGGGCGCGGCCATCGCGCCTGGCCGCGCCGGACCGCGCGGATCGTTCCGATTGGCCATGCACTTTTTGAGGAAGGCATTGCGCGCCGCGCCCTGCAGTTTCTGGTCATCGGCGCCGAACTTGCACGTCGCCATTTTCTGTTTCGCGTCGACGGCGAAACACGGACTAGCCGGCACCAGCACGATCAGGGCAGCGGCAACAAGCGCATATCGAGACACATATCGAGACATGGATATCCCCCGGGGACTTTGAACCGGCATGATAGCACAGGCGCGCCGAGCGCTCAGCACCACCGGCAATTTGGCGCTATAAAGCGGCATGACCTCGCCTGAGAGCCGCCGCACCCTCCTCGATCGCATCGTTCCCGGCCTCACCGGTACCGCCGAAATCGTAGTCGGGCCGGAGCATACCGCGCCCTTTGTCGGCTCGGGCCGGATCGCAGTGTTGGCGACGCCGGTCATGATCAACCTTATCGAAGCGGCCGCTCTCGCCGCAGTCGAACATCTCCTTCCTGCCGGACACCAGAGCCTGGGCATTCAACTCGACATCAGCCATACCGCGGCGACGCCTATCGGCTTGCGGGTCATCGCTACTGCTGAGGTGTCGCGCGTCGAGGCGCGCACCATCACCTTCCGCGTTACGGCGCGCGACGAGCTTGAAACGATCGGCGGCGGCATGCACCGGCGCGTCGTCGTCAGCGTGTCGCGCTTCGACGAGCGCGTGCAACGCAAGCTGCGAAAGAACGCGGCGGACCCCTAGGGCGTACAGGCCGTCAGCAAGACCTCACGCCCGCGAGCGGCCGGCGATCCAGCCGAAAACGACGAGAACAACAGCGGCAATCGTCGCGGCAACGGCGTGGGTGGTATGGATACGCGAGGAGCCCGGAGCGTAACCGGGCATGAATGTCGGCAGCGAGCCGGCTTGCATCGTGAAGTAGAGAATCGCGGCAATGGCGCAAACGATTGCCAAAAGATACGCAAAAAGTTTCATCGTAGTCCCCTCCCCGTCTGAGCACGCGCGATCATTGTACCAGAATTACATCACAACCACCGGCGCATTCGCCGAAGCCGGCGCTGGCTTGCCATGCGCTAGCTCACCGCTGGCGAGAGCCGCAAGAATGCGCTCCACCAAAGCGCGTGCGGAATCGGCGCTCAATTCAATCGCCACCCGATCGCGGCCGCCCTCGCCTTCATTGGTGAAGTCGATGGCCAGCACGTGATCCAGCGTGGAATGATACGGATGGTCGAAATAGACGTTCGCGGTATCGATCCGCATCCAGCCTTTGCGGCCTTTGGCGCTACCGACGAGAGCGGTTTTTTCGACGATGTAAGAGCACATGGCGAGATCCTGGTTGTTTGCGGCCAATGGTGTCACGTTTATTCGGCGGCGATGGGGGTTGCGGAAGCCGCGAGACGCCGTTCGAAGAAAGCAAAAACCTTCTTCCAGCCATCCAACGCTTGTTCGGGCCGGTACGCGTCGCGACTGGTGTTGAAGAACGCATGCCCGGCGCCGTTGTAGCGATGGAATTCGTAATTCTTGCCGAGGCGCTTGAGCACCGCCTCGGTCCTGTTCACCTGATCGGCGGTCGGGTTGACGTCGTCATTACCAAAAATACCAAGGAGCGGACAACTCAGCTTCTCGGTTAGATCGATCGGCGCGACCGGTCGCTTGTCGTTGAGGTCTTTCGGATTATCGACAATGACATTGCCGCCCCAGCAATCCACCGCGGCGTCGATTCCAGACAGCGTGCAGGCGGCGAGATAGCAATGGCGGCCGCCGGAGCAAAATCCAATCGCGCCGACTTTGCCATTGGCGTTGTGCTGTGCGCGCAAATAGGCCATGGCGCCGGCGACGTCACCCATGATTTGCGCATCGGCGACCCCGCCGGCGGCGCGCACGCGGGCCCCGATATCGTCCGGGCTGTCCGAACCTTCACGGAAATACAGATGCGGCGATATCGCCGCATAACCGTGATGGGCAAATTTGCGCACGACCTCAATAATCCATTCGTCCCATCCGGGAAGGTGATGGATGACCACCACTCCAGGGTATTTCCCACTGCCGATCGGTCTTGCGTAATAGGCTTCGCCCTGATCCCCGTTATGGCCGCGGAACATCACCGGCTCGCCCTGCAAACCGCGATAGTGACTCATGCCTGAACTCCATCCTAGGGATAGGAAATGTGCACACGATTGCGCGCTGTCACCGCGCGCTTATTGCGGACAGCGATACAGCACTGCCTTATAAGTCTTGTCACGGTCGACAAATTCTATCGTATTGTCGGGCCGCGGGGTGAACGTGATGTCGCCCATCAGCGGTCCACCGGCGAATTTGCATTCGACGTGGGCAGAGATGCTGCGGCCGTCCTTCTTCTGATCAAGTATGGTGCAAACCCCGACATTGGAGACGATTTCCTGCCGTGAAATCGTCACCTTAGCCGTGGCCGGATCGCTGCCATCACCCTTACAGGCGACGTTCTGGGTGTAGTTGCCGATGAGCGGGAAATCGTCGGCGGCGAATGCCGCATTCAGAGTAAGCCCGAAGACCGCGACAGGAATGCAGCGGATGATCGGATAAACAAACCTGCGCACGCGCTTTCCTCAACTTGATTTCCAGGCCAGTACTGCGGCGCCGCCCGTCTCAGGCCGAATTTCTAGCGAAACTCCGAGCATCAGCCAATATCCGCGCACGCACCAGAAAAAAGTCGCACCCCTAAAAAAGCAAAGGCGGCGCCAACCGGGCGCCGCCTTGCCGAAATAATCGCAGTCAGTGAGCTGTAAGACCGGATGAATCTTCCTCCACCACGGCGGGTTCGGGAACATCGACGGGCTTAGCTGCCGCTTCCTCCCAGACGATCGGCTCGGGCTTGCGCACCAGGGCGCGCGTCAGGACCTCGTCCATCCGCGATACCGGAATGATGTCGAGTCCGCTCTTGATGCTGTCGTTGATCTCGACCAGATCCTTGGCGTTTTCTTCTGGAATGAGCACGGTCTTGATGCCGCCGCGGTGCGCGGCAAGCAGCTTCTCCTTCAGTCCGCCAATCGGCAGCACCCGGCCGCGCAAAGTGATCTCGCCGGTCATGGCGACGTCACGATGCACCGGGATGCCGGT
The DNA here is from genome assembly GCA_955652195.1 of uncultured Xanthobacteraceae bacterium. Taxonomy (GTDB): domain Bacteria; phylum Pseudomonadota; class Alphaproteobacteria; order Rhizobiales; family Xanthobacteraceae; genus BOG-931. Next base: position 4,877 of record CATPBC010000009.1, read on the forward strand.
CATCACCGAGACGATTGCCGTCACCATGGCGACGCCTGCGGAAGGCCCGTCCTTCGGCGTTGCGCCTTCCGGCACGTGGACGTGGATGTCGCGTTTGTCGAACGACGGCGGCTCGATGCCGAAAGCCACAGCCCGCATGCGGACGTAAGACGCAGCTGCGGAGATCGATTCCTTCATCACATCCCGCAGGTTGCCGGTCACCGTCATCTTGCCCTTGCCGGGCATCATGGCGGCTTCGATGGTGAGCAGCTCGCCGCCGACATCCGTCCAAGCCAAGCCGGTGACAACACCAACCTGATCCTCGTCCTCGACCTCGCCAAAACGGAACTTCGGCACACCCAGATACTCGCCCAGCACACTGTCGGTGACCTGGACCGATTGTTTCTTCGAGATCGTGAGCTCTTTGACCGCCTTGCGGATCAGGGTTGAGAGCTCACGTTCCAGGTTGCGGACGCCCGCTTCGCGGGTATAGCGCCGGATGATCGTCAGCAATGCTTCGTCATCGACCGACCATTCGTTCGGCCCAAGACCATGCTTGACGACCGCGTGCGGAATGAGATGCTTGCGCGCGATCTCGACCTTCTCGTCTTCGGTGTATCCAGCGATACGAATAATCTCCATGCGGTCCATCAGCGGCGGCGGAATGTTGAGCGTATTCGCCGTCGTGATGAACATCACGTGAGACAGATCGTAATCGACCTCGAGATAGTGGTCGTTGAAGGCGTGGTTCTGCTCGGGATCGAGCACTTCGAGCAGCGCCGACGACGGATCGCCGCGGAAATCGGCGCCCATCTTGTCGACCTCGTCGAGCAGAAATAGCGGGTTCGAGGTCTTCGCCTTGCGCATGCACTGAATGATCTTGCCGGGCATGGACCCGATATAAGTCCGCCGGTGGCCGCGGATCTCGGCCTCGTCGCGCACGCCGCCGAGCGAAACGCGGACGAACTCGCGTCCGGTCGCCTTGGCGATCGACTTGCCGAGCGAGGTTTTGCCGACGCCTGGCGGGCCGACCAGACAAAGGATCGGGCCGGTCAGCTTATTGGCGCGCTGCTGGACGGCCAGATACTCGACGATCCGCTCCTTGACCTTCTCGAGACCGAAATGATCGGCGTCGAGGATCTGTTCGGCGAGCGCCAGATCTTTCTTGATCTTCGACTTTTTGTTCCACGGAATCGACAGCAGCCAATCGAGGTAATTACGCACGACGGTGGCTTCCGCCGACATCGGCGACATCTGGCGCAG
>CATPBC010000010.1 GCA_955652195.1 uncultured Xanthobacteraceae bacterium
GCTCACCGACCACGCGGGCAGAAACGTCGGTGCCTCCGCCGGGAGCAAACGGCACAATTATCATGACCGTTCGCGTCGTGAGAGCGCAGGCCTATCCGACGCGAACGGTCACGATAATTGTGCCGTTCGCCCCCGGCGGAGGGACCGACGTTTCTGCACGCGTGGTCGGTGAGCACATGTCACGCACGCTCGGACAGCAGTTTGCTGTCGAGAATTTCCCGGGGGCTGGGGGCACGACGGGCTCCATCCGAGCTATGCGCGCCATTCCCGACGGTTACACCATTGAAATGGGCCACATCGGAACCCACGCCGTCTCGGTCTGGCTCTACCCCCAACTCGCCTACAAACCGGATGTCGACTTCGAACCGATCGGTTTGACTATGGAGACCCCGCTCGTGATCGTAGCTAGGAGAGACTTTCCACCACGAAACCTCGAGGAATTTGTTGCATACGTGAAAGCAAATTCCGAGAAACTGAACATGGCGCATGCCGGCGTCGGGTCCATTCTGTACAGCTTTGGTCTCATGCTCAATTCCATCCTTGGTGTGAGGCCGACTTTAGTCCCCTTCAACGGTGGCGGACCGGCCACGAATGCGCTGCTTGGCGGCCAAGTTGATTACATGTGCGGTGCTACAGTGGACGTTGGTTCCCACGTTCAGGCTGGGATGCTCAAGGCCTACGCAATCGCAGCTGACGAACGTAGTCCCACCCTGCCAAATGTCCCAACCACCAAGGAAGCCGGACTACCCGAATTCAAGGCCATGCCCTGGTTTGCCTTGTTTGCACCCAAGGGCACACCGCGACCAATTCTGGACAGGCTCAGCGATGCGCTCGACAAGGCCTTGGATGATCAAAATGTTCGCGGTCGGTTTTCTGACCTGGGTGGCTACGTTCCTGACAAAGCAAGGCGAGGGCAACAAGCACTCGCGACGCTAGTCAAAGACGAAATCGCTCGCTGGGCACCTATCATCAAGACGGCGAACATTAATCGGTAATGAAACCGATCACTGACTAGATTCAAAAGCGAGATTATCGTCGGGAAAGATTTGATGCCGGTGTGAGCAAAATGTCCGCTTTGGATCAAGTTCTGCCGAAATCAGATGTCCGCGTCACGTCCGTTCAGCCCCCAATAACGGACTCATGTCGGACGTCGCGGCAAGTCGGTTCAGGGCCAACAGCGGAAGTTAGCAAGCCTCGCAATATGGATGGCGAGTTTCTTTGCGCACAACCTCAGCGGTGGTGAGCCAGGTAGTACGACAACTCCACTAGCTGCACGTCGCTCAACGGCTGCAGTACCTCCGCCATCGTCGCATCATAACCGTGCCGCGCCCCGGTCTTGTAGTCGCGCAGTGTCTTCAGCAGATATTCCTCGCGCTGGTCGGCCACGCGCGGGATGTTGTTTTGCCCGGAAAAATCTGGGCGATGGCACACATTGCAGTGGTTCTGCTCGGCGAGGGCGCGGGCGCCGTCGAGCCGGGCTGAGTCGCCCGGGTCGGCGGGCGGCTGCGGAGCCGGAAGCACAGCGAGCGCAGCGGCGATCGCTTGCAGGTCATCATCGCTCAGCCCTTTGGCCATGTCGTTCATCGGATCGGCGATATTCATTTTTTCGCGGAATAGAAACAGCTGGATCACCGTGTATTGCGGCTGCTGAGCGCCGAGCGAGGGCACGTTCTCGGTTTGCGATTGCCCCTCGGCGCCGTGGCAGGCGAGACAGGGCGCCAGCTTTTGCGATAGCGCAGCGTCGACCGCAAGCGAGTGCAACACGCCGGCGAGCCAGATCGCGGTAACGAGCCCAGATATGCCGGTACTGCGAATCAGCGAACCTACTGACCTCGGCTGACCTGCTGCTGCGGCCCATAAGTGATGCGGTAGACGGCGCCGTTGTAATCGTCCGACAGCAGCATCGAGCCGTCTTTCAGCCATTCCATATCAACCGGCCGACCAACATAGTTGTTGTCCTCGATGAAGCCGGTGATGAAGGGCTCTATCGACTTGACCGTCCCATCGGGCTTGAGGTGCGCAACGACGACGTCGCCGCCGATCTTATGGCTCTTGTTCCACGAACCGTGGCGGGCAATGAAGATCGCATTGCGGTACGAGGCGGGGAACATTTGCCCGGTGTAGAACCGCATGCCGAGCGGCGCCGTATGCGGACCGAGCTGCGCAATCGGCTTGGTGAACTCACTGCAGCTGTGACCCCAGCCGTATATCGGATCCTCAATATCGCCGCCGTCGCAATAGGGGAAACCGAAATTGTCTTTTCCGGGGTTGAGAACCCGGTTCAGCTTGTCCTGCGGCTGGTCCTCGGAAAGCCAGTCACGCTGGTTCTCAGTAAAATAGAGAACCTTGGATGCCGGATGAAAATCCATGCCGACGACTTGCCGGATGCCGTGGGCGACAATCTGGGCATCGCTACCGTCGAGGTTGATGCTGCGGATTTGGGCATTAGTCGCCGGCGGCATGCAGATATTGCACGGCGCGCCGACATTAAAATAGAGCCTGTTGTCGGGCCCGACGACCAAGAACTTCCAGCCGTGCGGCTCGTAGTTTGGCAGATCGCTGTAGATAACGGTCGCTTTGGCGTCGTCAAGATGGCTTTCGACGTTGTCAATCTTGGATATCTTGTTCAGCTCGGCGATGTAGAGCGTGCCATTGTGGACGGCGATGCCGTTCGGCCAGTGTAACCCTGTCAGTATCGTTTTGACCTCGGGTCTGCCATTGCTACTGGCCACCGCATAGATCCGGTCGAGCAGCCGGGTACTGACAAACACCGTCCCCTTATCGCCGACCCGCAGCGAGCGCGCTTGGGGCATGCCGCTGGCAAAGACCTCGATATGGAAGTTCTTCGGCAGCTTTAGCTTGGAAAGCGGAAGTTTGTCCGGCGCCGTGGCAATCGGTGGCGGCACGACCGGTGCGAGGTTTGCACTTACTGCCTCATCCGGCCGCGCTTGCGCCCATGGCGGCGCTGCTGGGACCGGCGCGGCACCTGTGGCTGGAGTGGAGGCGGGCGCCGTCAGGGGTGTGGCACTCGGAGACGGGTTCGTTGGTGGCTGCTGGGCTTCCACCGGCGTCGCGATGGTGGCAAAACCGCCCGCGACCGCAGCGAGCAGGACGATTCCCAGCAAACGCGTATGCAGCGTGTGAGACATCGTTTCCTCCCTAATGACTATGTTTGCGACGATTACATCAGGGATTTACGACCAGCGAAATAGGGTGCAACGATCAATTTGCGCTGCAAAAATCTTGAACTGCCCATGTCGCTGATGGGTCAATCGTGTCATTTCGAGCGTGCGTTACGCACTTCCGGTTTACCCCTGACTCCGGACATACCGTTGCAACGCACTAACCGACGCTTCGGGCCACAAGCAGAATTTCTGCGCTGCAGTAAAAAAGTCGTTATTCGATCACCTTTGTTTGCTACGAGTTGCCGGTTCAAAAACGCATGGTGCCGGCGTTGAAAGGCTGATCGAGCAACTGAACTAGCTATGCCGGAAATTCTGCTCGGGCTTGTGGTCCTTCTCCTGTTGCTGTGGGCCACTAGTGCATTCATCAAAGCCGATCCCAAACAAGCTGCGCGCATCTTGCAAGGGATCGGCGGCGTCGCCGCGCTGCTGCTTGCCGCGTTTCTGCTATTTCGCGGCGCAATCGGAGTGGCCATCCCTATCGGAGCCTTCGGGCTGGGTCTGCTTGGCTGGGCGTCCTTTCGGCCGGCTTCTTTGGGGGCGCGAACTCAAAGAAGCGCGGGCCAAGCGTCACGCGTGCGGACGGCTTTCTTGGAAATGGAACTCGATCATTACACTGGCAGAATGCAAGGCCGGGTTCTCGCCGGCAGCTGTCAAGGGGCTTCGCTCGATGCGCTGGACGCAGCAACCCTGATGAAATTGTTAGGCGAAATCGACGATGGCAGCCGCGATTTACTGGCAGCTTATCTTGACCGCAGAGAGCCCGAGTGGCGTGAGCATGCGCAGCGTGATGCGGGCGCCGGCACGCGATCGGCGGGCGCTGGCAAAATCACCGAAGAGGAAGCCTATCAGATCCTTGGCATTCAGCCCGGGGCGACCACAGAGGAGATCAGTCGCGCGCACCGGTCCCTCATCAAGAAACTGCATCCCGACCATGGGGGGACGACGTATCTCGCGGCCCGCATCAATGAGGCCAAAGACGTGCTGCTTCGCAGCCATCGCTGAGGTACTCCATGCGGATTTCGCGTGGTTCTTCGGTCCTGGATCGACGTTTCCGTGTCTAAGATGATTTTCGGAGCACTCGTCCCTTGCGACCATAGGAGCGGAATGTCGGTAAGTATATTATTGCGGCCAGAGGAGCTTTTGCATCTGTTGGAGAAGTTCGCCATAGCGAGCAAAGTTGCCCGCCGCTAATTGCTGTTGCATCTCGCGGAAGACGCCCCGCACCTGCTCAAGCGTGTCACTGGTCGCTTCTGTGTTCAGTGTCCGCTGCGCTGTGACTCTCCCGCCAACGAGGAGCTGTTCAGCGTCAGCCAGTGTGCTGGCCCACTCGATCTTGCGATCATCGGGAAGGAGCTGGCCTAACACAACGCGGGCCAGCGTCGGGATCTTGGTCTGCTCAGCCTCGATATAGATCGGCTCGACAACAATCAGCTGGTTATCGGAGAGCGGCAAAACGAGGAGATTACCGCGAATGACCCGCGAACCGTGCTGGTCCCAGAGCGTGAGATTGCCAGAGAACCGGCTGTCGGAATTGATCCGCGACTCGACCTGCGCAGGACCATCGACGAAAGTCCCTTTGGGAAAACGGAATGCGACCATCTTCCCGTAGTTTTCGCCATCGCAGAGACCAGCAAGCCATCCTGCCATCTGGTTCTTGCCTGCTACCGATAACGGCAGCATGAGCAGAAATTCCGGATTGTTCGATCCAGGAAGCTTCGCGGTGACGTAATATGGCAACATTTCACCATAAAGTTCGTGCGGAACCTCCCAACGATCCTCTCGATTGTAGAAAGTGGTTGGGTTGGTCATGTGGTAAGTGCCGTACATCTCGGCCTGCACAGTGAATAAATCTTCTGGATAGCGAATGTGTCGTCGCAAGTTTGGCGGCATCTCGCGGGCGTCCTTAAACATTTCCGGTAAAATTTTTTCGTAAGCTCTGATGATCGGATCGTTTTGATCGAACACGTAGAACATGACCGAGCCGTTATAAGCGTCAATTACAGCCTTGACTGAGTTACGTAGATAATTCTGTCCGCGGTACGCCGACAACGAACCTTGATAGGATTCGCTGTAGGGATAATTTGCCGATGTCGTATAGGCGTCGAGAATATACGAATAATGATCTGAATCTGCGATGATGTAAGGATCTCGATCGAAGGTCAGGAAGGGCGCTAGCGTCTTCACTCGCTCGACGATGTTTCGTCGCAGTATCACTCGGCTTTCCGGCGTAAAATATCCCGAAATGAAGAGCGGCAGTCCGTCGAATTCGCGAGCAAAAACGAGCTTGCGCCATAAATTGGAAATCGGAATTCCTCCGCTTCCCTGGTAAATCGTCTCGGCGTTGGCCTGGCCTTGCGGAAAATCGAATTCCTTCTCGGTGGTGCGCACATAAACACGATCGTTGGTGAGCTCACCGAAATAGATCTCGCCATGGGTCACCGAAAGATTTTTCTTGGCAACGATCGGAATGTCGTGGGCCCACAGAACCGGATTACCCCTGCTGTCAATCTCATTCACGGGGACGGCGACAACGCCATAACCATGAGTGTATTTAAGGGCTAGATTGACCCAGACCTGGGCCGGCGCGGGAAGCCGAGTGACATCGAGCTCCCGCGCCGTAATGATGACTTGGCGTTCGGCGCTGTCGATCTGGTAGCGATCGATGTCAACACTGGAGAATGTGTAATAGGGCCGCAGACCTTGGATCTGCTGGAGTTGGGGCTCAAGCCCGCGCCAGTCCCAGATCCGGGCGTCTCGCAGAGTGGACGTATTCCGTTCGATGTCCGCCGCGGTGAGTGGTTCGCTTGATACTGCGAATTCGCGTTCCTCTACTGACGGCCCCTCGAGATTATATGCTTTCCGGGTTCCACCGATGCTCCTAATCAGGAACGGCATCTCCAAGGTGATCTGATTTGGGCCAACATAAAAAGTCTCGATCGCAGCAGGAATGGCGAAAGATCCGATGAAAAGAATCGCCAGCGCTGCGGACGGAATGAGCCAATGCGATCGACGACTCAGTAGCCGGACACGAAACTGCGGCATGAGAACTGCGATCATCAGAATGAGCGCAGTTGCCAACCAGCAAACGACCATGAAATTATATGCTGGTATCCAGAAGTTGACGTCGACAAAGGATGCGCCCGCGACGACCGTAGAGTGCCCGGCCGCCACGATGTGATAACGAGCCAACAACCGACTCGCCCCCAATGCGAGGCACAGAAGCCCCACTAACATCATGCCTTGCCTTATCCAGCTCACTTGATCTCCCCAGCTCTGTGGTGGGGACAACGTGATGTTGTGGTTGGCATGAAAGGCTCCGTTGGGGTCCAGATGATGGATCACCGCGCTTGATCCGCTCCGAGCGATGTTGCCGAGAACCAGCCAAAGCACGATTGTGATGCAGAAAGTGGCGATAACGACGTTGACGATGTCGTCGTAGAGCGGCAGGGCCAGCAAGTAAAAGGAAAGATCCTTAGTGAAAACTGGATCGACCGTACCAGTCGGCGCTGCGCCGAAGAAACGCATGAGTGGAATCCAGAGCTGCGTCGCGATAAATCCGGCCAAGCCTGCGGTGGTAAAACCGATGATCCACGGCGCGCTTCTCGGCACAACAGGAAGCGGACGACACAGAAGGCGCAGATTAACGCTGAGAAATACGCCAACCAGAAGCAGCATCGCCAAGAAAATTCCGACGCGGTACTCGATCGACACCCAAAAACGGTGGCTCTGGCCCAATTCATCAAACCAGTAGCTTTCAAACGAAATATGCAACGCTATCTCCAGGCAGATGATTCCAAAGACAGCGACTAGCAGATAAGCGGCATCACGATAGAGGCGATGCACAAACGCAATCTGATTATCACGGGACGATTGTAGGGACGTGCGGGCCAGTGGCACTGCGGCGAAAGCAATCACACACAGATAACCAAGCTGAAACATCACTCACCACCTTCTGGCACGAAGCCAATAATTTATTCAGGACATGACTCGCTCAACCGTCCTTGCTTTGTTCGTTGTCTTCGTTTCATTTTATTACTTTCAATTTCCTGCTGCTATTTCAGGGAATAAACCAATATGCCAAGGCGGCAGAACTACTGACCTCGCTATCTCGCTAGCGATTGCCAATCGGAATGGGCTACCCGGGCGCGCCGATCGTTGAAATTCATGCTGCTTGCTCTGGAGCGCCGCCGCATCGCCCATCCCAAGGCTCAGGACTACGTCGATTTTCAGAATGAGATTACAGCAGGGATTTTCGGCGGACGGAATGGGCTTCAACACTCATTGTGCGGAGCGGAAGATCGTAAGGCCGGATGTCTGCACTGGGTCAGCAACGGACTTCGGCTGATGTCCGGGTTATGTCTGCTTAGGCCCCAATAACGGACTCATGTCAGACATTGATTCATGTCGGCGACGTGCCAAAAGCGGACATTCTGCGCTGCGGCAGAGACGCTATTCGATCACCTCATCGGCGATGGAGAGCAAGCCTGATGACACCTCGATGCCGAGCGCCCGCGCCGTTTGAACGATTTGTCAACAAATATTGGAATGTAGAGAGAAAAACAATATAGGATA
>CATPBC010000011.1 GCA_955652195.1 uncultured Xanthobacteraceae bacterium
CCGGCCTCGGTTGGCCCGCTCAGCACGTAGGCCAAATTCCGGTCAACCCAATAGTAGGCGGCGTTGCGCTCACCCTTCGTGTAGCGTAGCGCCGTCTCGCCGTCATTGATGCGCCCACAATACAAAGTGAAGCGCTCGCCGGACGAATTTTCGTACATGAAGAACGCCGAGGGTCCGGTCGGACCGGGAAGCAAGCGGCCGCCAACGAGCTTTAGTCCGTGCTTATCGAGTTCGGGCGGATGCAACGGCGAGCCGACCCGTTTCGACAGCCATTCGACCAGATGTGGCCGCTGCTCGCCTGGAACCTCGACTGGATGGCGAACCTCGACTGCGTAGAGCCGGTAAGCGACAAGCGCGTCGGTGGTGAAGCGCGCCAGTTCGGAAGGCTTCTCGGTTTCGATGCTGTGCGCGGTCCAGCCGGCCGCGCCGCCAACCAGGAATGCCACGACGCTGGCGGCGACAGCGGAAAGGATCGGTCTATAGCGGCGACGGACGAGGCGCTCGATGGTGAGACGATGCGGTGGAGCTTCGTACGCCAAATGACCATAGCGTTCCCGAATTAGTTCGGCCTGCTTGCGCCAGGCGGCGACCCGGACCGCGTCGTCGGGGTGTGTCGCAAGCCATGCCTCGACTGCGCTGTGGCGATCCGCCGGCAACTCGTCGTCGACATAAGCATTTAGCTCATCTTCGGTCACAATCTGGTCTCGGTCATTCATCGCTTTTCTCTTTCTTATTTCACGCGGCGCAGCGCCGGGCGCTCGCCGTCGAGATATGCTTTAATTTCATTACGGGCGCGGGCGAGGCGCGACATTACTGTCCCGATCGGCACGCCCTGGACTTCGGAAACCTCGCGGTAGGTGAGGCTCTCGAGCACCACAAGGAGTAACGCTGACCGCTGTTCCTCGGTAAGCATTTCGAGCGCTCGAACGATGTCGCGCCCACCGGAATCCGGACCACTTGTCGTCGCATCACTATCCTTGATCGGTGCCAGTACAGGTCGCCGCGCCAGGGTGCGAAGCCGATTGCGATTAAGATTGGTCAGGATGGTGTAGAGCCAAGCGCGCATATCTCCGCCGTGAAATAAATGCTCGGAGCGCAGTGCCCGCACCAGCGTGTCCTGCACGATATCGTCTGCGGTCTCGGCGTCGCGAGTGAGTGCGCGTGCATAACGTCGCAGCGCCGGGATTGCCGCCTCGATCTGCTCCCGAAATTCACTCAATCATTGAGCCTCCTCGCAGCACCTTAGGGGTTTAAGCGCGCCGATACGCGGTTGGCGAACGCCCGTATTCAACAACACCAGCGGTTGCCGTCTATTCCGCTTTCCAGGCTGCGGCTTGATGGTCCAACTACCCTATGCCATAGGAGGCCGGGGCCGAAAAATTGCAGTGTCAGGTGCGCGGAATGCCGGAAAACTCAGGCCTCATGCGCGGCAAACGCGGCCTGATCATGGGGGTCGCCAATAATCGTTCGCTTGGCTGGGGGATCGCCAAATCCTGCCGGGCGCATGGCGCCGAGCTTGCTTTCACTTATCAAGGTGATGCGCTGAAAAAGCGCGTCGAGCCGCTTGCACACGAAGTCGGTGGCATTGTGGTCGGCGACTGCGATGTAACAGAGCCAAAGACCATCGACGCGGCCTTCGCTGCCGTACAATCCGCTTGGGATAGCATCGACTTTCTGGTGCACGCCATTGCATTTTCGGACAAGGATCAACTTGATGGACGCTACATCGACACGACGGCCGACAACTTCATCAAGACGCTGCTGATCAGCTGCTATTCATTTACGGCAATCGCGCAGCGTGCCGAAAAATTGATGCCCAATGGCGGTTCGATGTTGACCCTAACCTACTACGGGTCGAAAAAATGGATGCCGCATTACAATGTCATGGGAGTGGCTAAGGCCGCGCTGGAAGCGTCGGTTTATTATCTCGCCGCCGATCTCGGCGTGAAAAACATTCGTGTCAATGCCATATCGTCGGGACCGATCAAGACGCTTGCTGCGTCCGGCATCGGCGATTTTCGCTACATTCTGAAATGGAATGAGCACAACGCGCCGCTTCGTCGCAATGTCACAATCGAGGAGGTCGGCGATGCTGGTGCCTATCTGCTCTCGGATATGTCACGCGGCGTGACGGGCGAAATCCATCATGTGGATGCCGGCTATCACATCGTTGGCATGAAGCATCCAGACGCGCCGGATATTGTGGTCCGTAAAGAGTAAGCAGATCGCTGTTTTCCGCTGGTTTGCGCAGAAGCGGGAAATTGATAGTTGTTGGCCGCGAAAACTGAACCAAGCATGCCGCTCCTCTATTACGTCCGCCATGGCGAAACCGACCTCAACATTCAGGGTCGCCTGCAGGGTCGGCGTGACACGGTGCTGAATGCGCACGGGCGCCAACAGGCCGCCGAATGCGGAGCGGTGCTGAACGACTTGTTTGCGCGCGAACAGAGCCGGCCACAGGACTTCGCGTATGTATCGAGCCCGCTCAAGCGAGCGCGCGAAACCATGGAAGTTCTGCGCGCAACGCTTGGTCTTAAGCCACTCGGATACGAAATCGACGACAGATTGGTCGAAATTGCCTATGGCGAGTGGGAAGGTTTGACACTGCCGGAGATTGAAAAAAAGAGTGCTGGTATTCTGGCGCAGCGCGAGCGCGATAAATGGGATTTCGCGCCGCCCGGTGGCGAAAGCTATCACCAACTCGCAGACCGTATCGCCAGCTGGTACGCCTGTTTGGCGCGCGACACCGTCGTTGCTGCGCATGGCGGCGGCGTTCGC
>CATPBC010000012.1 GCA_955652195.1 uncultured Xanthobacteraceae bacterium
CGCAATATGCCGAGGATATTGTTGATGATGAGATGCGGCGTGCGCGGTCCCTTGCCGTCGCGCGCCACTTCGATCAGCCAGCGCGCGCGTTGCAAATAGGGTGGCACATTGCCGCCGAGTACCAATAGGCGATGGCTGTCGAGCTCTTCCAAATTCCGCGGCGTGCCAAACTTCTTGAGATATTCCGGCGAAGCATAGACGTGGAAATGCACGGAAAACAGCTTGCGCTGGATGAGATCGGGCTGGGTCGGCTGGCGCAGCCGAATCGCCACGTCGGCCTCGCGCATGGCGAGGTCGAGCTCCTCATCCGTAGTGAGCAGCGTGATGCGCACTTCGGGATAGAGGTCGACGAATTCGCCGAGCCGCGGGGTGAGCCAGTGCACGCCGATACCCGGCGTCGTGGTCACGCGCAAATCGCCGTTCGGCCGTTCCCGGCTGTCGGTGAGCTTGGCGCGCGCCGCTTCGAGCTTGATGAAAACGTCGTGCGCCGTGCGATAGAGAAGTTCGCCCTGTTCGGTGAGGATCAAGCCGCGCGCGTGGCGGTGAAACAGCGAAACCGACAATTCCTGTTCGAGGGCGCTGACCTGGCGCGACACCGCCGATTGTGACAGCCCGAGCTGTTCGCCGGCATGCGTGAAGCTGCCGGCTTCCGCGGCAGCATGAAATACTTTGAGCTTGTCCCAATCCATCTGCATGCTTCCTGCGCGACCGCGCGTCAGAACGGCGGATTACTCGGCCGCCATATCTGCAGCGATGCGCGGCTCGGCCTCGCCATGCGCCGCAAGGAATTTCTCGGCTTCGAGTGCCGCCATGCAGCCGAGCCCGGCTGCGGTAACCGCCTGGCGATAAACATCGTCGGTGACATCGCCGGCGGCGAATAGGCCCGGCACCGAAGTGGCGGTGGAATGCGGAGCGGTCTTGACGTAACCCGACGGCTTCATCTCGACTTGACCGGCAACCAGTTCGGTCGCCGGGGAATGACCGATGGCAATAAAAATGCCGTCGACCGGCCGCTCGGTGATCTCGCCGGTCTTGATGTTGCGCAGCGCCGCGCTTGTCACTTTGAGCGGATTGTCATTGCCGCGCACGTCCGCAAGGACGGTATTCCACAGCACCGAAATCTTCGGATTCTGATAGAGCCGCTCTTGCAGAATGCGCTCGGCGCGCAGCGTGTCGCGGCGATGCACCAGCGTCACCTTGGAGGCAAAATTGGTGAGAAACAGCGCCTCTTCGACCGCGGTGTTGCCGCCGCCGATCACCAAGACGTTCTTGCTGCGATAGAAAAAGCCGTCGCAGGTGGCGCAGGCGGAGACGCCATAGCCGCGGAATTTCTGCTCCGACGGCAGATCGAGCCAGCGCGCCTGGGCGCCGGTCGCAAGAATAAGGGTATCGGCGAAGTAAACGTCGCCGGAATCGCATGCGAGCCGAAACGGACGCCGCGCCAAGTCGACCTTGTTGACGTGATCGGCAACGAGCTTGGTGCCAACATGGGCCGCCTGCTTCTGCATCTGCTCCATCAGCCAGGGCCCCTGAATCACGTCGGCATAGCCGGGATAATTCTCCACGTCGGTCGTGATCGTGAGTTGTCCGCCAGGTGCTATGCCTTGGATCAGGATGGGGTCGAGCATGGCGCGCGCGGCGTAGATCGCCGCGGTATAGCCGGCCGGTCCGGATCCGATGATCACGAGCTTGGCGTTGGTAACCTTGGCGTTGGTAACCTTGCTGTGGGGAGCAGTGGGCACCGGCTTAACCTCGATCATTGCGGCAGATGACCCCGATCGATCTACCTGATGCCCCGCGCGAAACGGGCGTGGTGGGCCTCGGCTGCCGAGAGGCCCACAAGACACCAATCGGCAGTCAGACCGGTTCCTTATCTAAGGATTCTGGGGAGCTATGCAAGCTACGCAACCCCCACCACCCACAGGCGCTTGCGCCATCATTCCCGCGGCTCGATGAGGCGGCTCGGCGCCTCGTTACAGGGCAAAAACGTATGGCCGGGGCGAGCCCGGCCATCTCACTTATGCACAAGGGAATTGGTCGGGCGCGCCTACTTCCACTCGACCTTCATCACCTCATAGGCCTTGGCGCCGCCCGGCGTGACGACCTCGACCTGGGCACCTTTCTTCTTGCCGACTAGAGCGCGGGCCAACGGCGAGGTGATGGAAATCTTGCCTTTTTTGGCATCCGCTTCGGGCTCGCCGACGATCTGCCAAACCGCCTTTTTGTCGGTGTCTTCGTCGATTAAGGTCACGGTCGCGCCAAAGGTAATGGTGTCACCAGAAAGCTTGGAGACATCAATAACTTCGGCGCGCGCAAGCTTGTCCTCGAGCTCCGCGATGCGGCCCTCGTTGAGCGACTGGGATTCCTTGGCCGCGTGATATTCGGCGTTTTCCGAAAGGTCGCCGTGAGTGCGGGCGTCGGTGATCTGCTGGATGATCCGAGGCCGCTCCACTTGCTGGCAGTGCTTGAGCTCGGACTCCAAAGCCGAGTAGCCCTCTGCCGTCATCGGAATCTTTTCCATCAGTCTCAAACCTCCTCAGCAGAGTCAAAAATCCGGTCGCGGGCCGAAGCATTGCCCGGCCGCGCGACGTGGAAATGGCTCTACACGTTCCGTCGCTGTGGCCGCTCCGACGCTCGATCAGATTCGGCCCCGAAATAGGTTTGCAGCGCACATACCTCGAGGTCGCCCCCGAGATAGGCCCTGATGCCCTGCGCTGCCGCGACGGCCCCTGAAAGAGTGGTGTAGTACGGCACTTTATGCAAGAGGGCTGCGCGGCGAAGCGAACGGCTATCCGCAAGCGCGGTCGCCCCCTCGGTGGTGTTGAAAACCAGCTGAACCTCGCCGTTTTTGATGGCGTCGACGATATGCGGCCGCCCTTCGGCCACCTTGTTGATCTTAACCGCAAGGACCCCGTGGTCGGCGAGATAGCGCTGGGTTCCCGAGGTCGCCATCACGCGGAAACCCAAGGTGGCCAGTAGCCGCGTCGTCTCGAGGATGCGCGGCTTATCGGCATCCTTGACCGAGACGAAAACCGTTCCTGATTTTGGCAGCCGCGCGCCGCCGCCGAGCTGGCTTTTGGCGAAGGCTACATTGTAGTCGCGATCGATTCCCATCACCTCGCCGGTCGATTTCATTTCCGGGCCGAGCACGGTGTCGACCTTGTCGCCGAATCGGGCGAACGGGAACACCGCTTCTTTGACGCCGACATGGTGGGCGCGGCCGGGTTCGAAATGCTGCGGTTTGAGATGAAAGCTTTTAAGCGATTCGCCGGCCATGATGCGCGCGGCGATCTTGGCGGCCGGAATGCCGGTCACTTTGGCGACGAATGGCACGGTGCGCGAGGCGCGCGGATTGACCTCGAGCACGTAAATGTCGCCGTCCTTGATGGCGTATTGCGCGTTCATCAGGCCGCCGACCTTGAGCGCCAGCGCCAGCGCGCGGGTCTGGCGATCAAGCTCCGCGATCGCTCCGGCCGACAAATTGTGCGGCGGCAGCGAGCAGGCCGAATCGCCGGAATGAATCCCGGCCTCCTCGATATGCTCCATGATGCCGGCGATGTAAGTGTCCTTGCCGTCGGCCAGGCAATCGACGTCGACCTCCACCGCGTCGGTGAGATAGCTGTCGATAAGCAGCGGCCGCTTGTCGGACACCGCGATTTCGGACGGCCGATCGAGATCGGCGGCGAGCCGCGCCACATAACGGTCGAGCTGGTGGGAGTCGTGAACGATCTCCATGGCGCGGCCGCCAAGCACGTAGGATGGACGGATCACGATCGGATAGCCGATCGATTCAGCGATGGCGCGGGCCCGCTCCGGACTGGTGGCAATGCCGCTGCGCGGCTGGCGCAGCTTGAGCCGGTCAAGGAGCCGTTTGAACCGGTCGCGGTCTTCGGCGAGATCGATAGCGTCGGGAGAGGTGCCGAGGATCGGCACCTGCGCTTCTTCCAGCGCTTGCGCGAGCTTGAGCGGCGTCTGGCCGCCGAATTGCACGATCACGCCGTGCAGGATGCCTTTGGCTCGCTCGGTGTCGATGATCTCGATGACATCCTCGGCGGTGAGCGGCTCGAAATACAGCCGGTCGGACGTGTCGTAATCGGTCGAGACCGTCTCGGGGTTGCAGTTGATCATAATGGTTTCGTAGCCGGCTTCCTTGAGCGCGAAGCAGGCATGGCAACAGCAGTAATCGAATTCGATGCCTTGCCCGATGCGGTTCGGGCCGCCGCCGAGGATGATGACTTTTTTCTTGTCCGAGGGCGCGGCCTCGTCCATGGCGCGCCCGGCGAACGGCGTCTCGTAAGTCGAATACATGTAGGCCGTCGGCGAAGCGAACTCGGCCGCGCAGGTATCGATGCGCTTGAACACCGGACGCACGTCGAGCGTGCGCCGCCGCGCCGCAACTTCGTCCGCGCTCAAGCCGGTCAACCGGCCTAGCCGCGCGTCGGAAAATCCCATGGCTTTGAGCCGGCGCAGCCCCGCCGCGCTCGCCGGCAAGCCTTTGTCGCGGATCTGCGCTTCGATATCGACGATGCCGCGAATCTGCGCGAGAAACCAGGCGTCGATGCGGCACGCGGTGTGAATTTCGGCGTCGCTCATGCCGAGCCGCATCGCCTGCGCCACTTTGAGCACACCGTCGGGCGACGGCGTGTCAAGGGCGGCGCGGATTGCGTTCTTGTCGTCGCCTTGGCCGAGGCCGGCAATCGCAATCTCGTCGAGGCCGGTCAAGCCGGTTTCCAGCGAGCGCAGCGCCTTCTGCAGACTCTCGGCAAAGGTGCGGCCGATCGCCATCGCCTCGCCGACCGATTTCATCGACGTCGTGAGCACCGGTTCGGCGCCGGGAAATTTCTCGAAGGCAAAGCGCGGCACCTTGGTGACGATATAATCGATGGTCGGCTCGAACGATGCCGGAGTGGCGCCGCCGGTAATGTCATTGGCGATCTCGTCGAGCGTATAGCCGACCGCAAGCTTGGCGGCGACTTTGGCGATGGGAAAGCCAGTCGCCTTGGAAGCCAGCGCCGAGGAGCGCGATACGCGCGGGTTCATCTCGATGACGACCAGCCGGCCGTCGGCCGGATTGACCGCGAATTGCACGTTCGACCCGCCGGTCTCGACGCCGATTTCGCGTAAGACCGCGATCGAGGCGTCGCGCATCAACTGATATTCCTTGTCGGTTAGCGTCAGCGCCGGCGCGATGGTGATCGAATCGCCGGTGTGAACGCCCATCGGATCGAGGTTCTCGATCGAGCAGACGATGATGCAGTTGTCGTTCTTGTCGCGCACCACCTCCATCTCGAACTCTTTCCAGCCGAGCACGGATTCTTCGATCAGCACCTCGCTGGTCGGCGAGGCGTCGAGCCCGCGCTCGGCGATCTCGATGAACTCTTCTTTGTTGTAGGCGATGCCGCCGCCGGTACCGCCGAGCGTGAACGACGGCCGGATAATCGCCGGCAGGCCGATATCCTCGAGGGCGGCGAGCGCGCCGACCAGCGTCTTGACCTGCTGCGAGCGCGGCGTCGCCAGTCCGATCTTGGTCATGGCCTCGCGGAATAGTTTGCGGTCTTCCGCCTTGTCGATCGCCGCGGCAGTGGCGCCGATCATGGTGACGCCGAATTTGTCGAGCACGCCCATGCGGCGCAGCGACAGCGCGGTGTTGAGCGCGGTCTGCCCGCCCATCGTCGGCAACAGCGCGAAGCCGCCGGGCAGGACGTCACGCTCCTTGGCGATGATCTTGGCCACGATCTCCGGCGTGATCGGTTCGATATAGGTCGCGTCCGCCAAATCCGGGTCGGTCATGATGGTCGCCGGATTGGAATTGACCAGAACGACCCGATAGCCTTCGGCCTTGAGCGCCTTGCAGGCTTGCGTGCCGGAATAATCGAATTCGCACGCCTGGCCGATCACGATCGGTCCCGCGCCGATGATCAGGATCGAGGAGATGTCGGTTCTTTTAGGCATCCGTTCCGCGATTTTTGCGCACAAAAAAAGGGCGCGCGTGGTGCGCGTCCTTGGGCCAGCGGGGCTCGGCCCCGCGCGAGCGCGTCTTAGAACAGATTCGACGGCGAGGGAAGGCCGGTAACGATTGACGCCCGGAATCCTCCGTTAGCCTCCGCGGTGCGTTGCCCGCTTTTCCGATGTGCTGACATTGGAGGGCCTCAATGCGAATCAGCAGAGGCCTCTATGAAACCGACCGATCTAATCCCTCTAATTCCCGCGATCAACAATGGGTGGGCGTTTGCCGCTTTCGTCGTTGCGATCGGGGCATGGCTATATCTCAGCCGGCGTGACAAGCGGTGAGGGGCCCGTCCTTGTTGGCCCTCCTATGCGTGATTGGCCGCACGCATGAGTTCGACAAATCGGCGGAACAGGAAATGGCTGTCACGCGGTCCGGGCGAAGCCTCCGGATGATATTGCACCGAGAAGACCGGGCGATCCTTGAGCGCCAGCCCGCAATTGGAACCGTCGAACAACGAGACGTGCGTCTCCACGGCGTGGCCGGGCAGCGTCGCGCGGTCGACGGCGAAGCCGTGATTCATCGACGTGATCTCGACCTTGCCGGTCGTGAGATCCTTCACCGGGTGATTGGCGCCGTGATGGCCCTGGTGCATTTTCATCGTCTTGGCGCCGACCGCGAGGCCAAGCATTTGGTGGCCGAGGCAGATGCCGAATACCGGCTTCTTCTCGATCAAGGTGCGGATCACCGGCACCGCATAGTGGCCGGTGGCGGCTGGATCGCCCGGCCCGTTGGAGAGGAAAATGCCGTCGGGCTTGAGCGCCAGAATATCGGCGGCGGCGGTGGTCGCGGGCACCACCGTCACCTTGCAGGCATTGCCGGCGAGCTGGCGCAGAATGTTGCGCTTGATGCCGTAATCGATCGCGACGACGTGAAAGTCGGCGCGGTCCTGCCGGCCATAGCCCTCGCCCCAGCGCCATGGCGTTTCATCCCAAGTGAAACGCTGGCCGGTCGTCACCATCGGCACCAGATCCATGCCAACGAGCCCCGGCCAGGCCTTGGCCTCGCGCTTGAGCGCGTCGAGATCGAAGCGGCCGGACGGCTCATGAGCAATCACAGCGTTCGGCATGCCTTTTTGCCGGATCAGCGCGGTAAGGGCGCGGGTGTCGATGCCGGCGAGCCCGATCACGCCGCGGCTCTTGAGCCACTGATCGAGATGCCGCGTCGCCCGGTAATTCGACGGCGCGGTGATGGCCGAGTGCAGCACTACCCCGCGCGCGCCCGGCGTCGCCGCGAGATTGACGGTCTCGATGTCCTCATCATTGGTGCCGACATTGCCGATATGGGGAAAGGTGAAGGTGATGATCTGGCCGGCATAGGACGGATCGGTGAGGATCTCCTGGTAACCGGTCATCGCGGTATTGAAGCAGACCTCGCCGACGGCGTGGCCGGTGGCGCCCCGCCCAAAGCCTTCCAGCACGGTGCCGTCGGCAAGAACGAGCAACGCGGTCGGCTTGGCGTCATCCCAAAGGTCGGCACTGTCATGGACATCGCCATGGGCATCGCGATGGGGCTCTGCCCTCTGCGAAGATGGCGCGTGCGGCAGGCGCGTGCGGGTCACTGGTGCCCTTGTCACTGGCTTGCGCTCATGGTTGCGTCTTACTGGCCTCTTAGTTGCGTATTATGTATCGGGACGCAACCGCCATTGGCTGTTGGCCACGGCCTTATTTCACCGGCTCATTCGGCAAGCGCCGGCGCGTTAAGCCCCCTTGCGCGGCCCAGTGAACAAGAGCAAGGAACGCGAGCGAGAAATACGAGCTTATAATCGAGCGAGGACAAAGACGTGCTGCGCGACGACATCAACAGCGCCTTGAAAGCGGCCATGAAGGCCGGCCAGGAGCGGCGAGTTTCGACGCTACGGCTCATCAACGCCGCGATTCTGGAGCGCGAGACCCGCGGCGCCGAGCGCACCAGGCTCAGCGACACGGAAATCGTCGACGTGATGCAGAAGATGGTCAAACAGCGCCACGAAGCGCTCGAGCTTTACGAGAAAGCCGGGCGCAGCGAACTCGCGGCAGGCGAGCGCGAAGAGATCGAGATCATTTCCGCTTACTTGCCCAAGCAAATGTCGGACCTCGATGCCGCGCACGCGATTTCCACCTTGATCAAAGAGCTTGAAGCCGAAACGCTCAAAGACATGGGCCGCACCATGGCCGCACTCAAGCAGCGCTTTACCGGGCAGATGGATTTCGCCAAGGCCGGCGCTCAGGTGAAAAAGCTCCTCGGCGGCGGCTAG
>CATPBC010000013.1 GCA_955652195.1 uncultured Xanthobacteraceae bacterium
AAGGAAACTGGCGATGAAGCGATTGACCTTCGTTGTTGCCGTCCTGGCAATCGGTTTCACTATGTCACCGGCGCGCGCCGATTACGCGCTCGTTCGTTTTGACGACGGCTGGTGCAGGATCTGGTGGGATAGTGGCGGCACGCCATGGGGTGTCGGCTGGACCAAGATCGCGATCGGGATGCCCGACTGGTTCGCGGCATCCGCGGCGCTCTATAGCGCGCGTTCGCAAGGCGCCTGCCGGTAACCGTCACCCTTGTAAGTCACGAATCGCGGCATCGGCTACATTGGCTGATGCGGTGGCGGACGGGAGACCGCTTCACCCAAGGGCTTTGCAGCCCGCACCTCAGCGTGGCGCCCCGTCCGTCGTTCCATCGAACCCGAACAGTCGCTTGGGCCGCAAGGCGAGCCCGATTGCGCAAGGAGGGGTGAAGATGGATGCGATCTATGTCGGCATCGACGTATCGAAGGAGCGGTTGGATGTGCATGTGCGTCCGAGTGGAGAGGCGTTTGTTGTCGCGCGCGACGGCAAGGGATTGGAAGACCTTGTTGATCGGTTGCGTACCGCGTCTGCGACCCTGATCGCGGTGGAGGCGACGGGCGGCTTCGAGACGATCGTGGCAGCTGCTCTGGCCGGGGCTGGGCTGCCCTTGGTGGTGGTCAATCCGGCGCAGGTTCGTCATTTTGCACAGGCTCTTGGCAAACGCGCCAAGACCGACCCGATCGACGCCGGAGTCATCGCCCGGTTCATCGAAGCGGTGAGGCCTGCGCTGCGCCCTGTTCCCGATGAGCAGGCGCGTTTGCTGGCCGAGCTGGTGGCCCGGCGCCGGCAGATCATCGAGATGATTGTCGCCGAACGCCAGCGCGAGAAGCGGGCCGCGAATGTGCGCGTGCGCAAGAGCCTCACGCGCATCATCAAGACGCTCGAGAAGGAGCTGCCGGAGGTCGACGGCGAGATCGATACGCTGGTGCGTGGTTCGCCAGTCTGGCGCGAAAAGGAAGACCTCCTGGTGAGCTTTCCGGGAATTGGCAACACGCTGGCGCGCACTCTGCTTGCCGAAATGCCCGAACTCGGCACGCTTAGCCGACGCGAGATCGCAAGTCTCGCTGGCCTTGCACCCTTCACCCGCCAGTCCGGGCGCTGGAGGGGCAAGAGTATGATCGGCGGTGGCAGAGCGCCATTGCGTGCCGCGCTCTTCATGGCCGCACTCTCGGCAATCCGCTGCAATCCAATCCTGAAGCGCTTCTATCGACGCCTGCTGTCTGCCGGTAAGGCTAAAATGGTCGCCCTCATCGCAGTCGCCCGCAAAATCCTAACCATCCTCAATGCTATGCTCAGAGACCGGAAACAATGGCAGCCCGCTTGACAAAGAACACAGTCGCTGAGGTGGCCGCGAAGCGGCCCTCGAAGGGCGACGGCCCGGACCGTCATCCTTCGAGGCTCGCTGTGCTCGCACCTCTGGATGACGGAAAGCAACGTGGACGCCATTGCCCAAGAGAAGAGTGAACTGCGGCGCGCTGCGCAAGCGCGCCGCGACGCGTTGCCGGCGGATTGGCGCAAGGCGGCGGCGGAAGCAATCGCAGCGTGCGAATTTCCCCTTGCCATCGCGCCGGGCACCATTGTGTCCGGCTTCATGCCGCTCAAAAGCGAGATCAATCCGCTGCCACTGATGCGCAAGCTCGCCGATGCCGGCGCCAGCCTTGCGCTTCCGGCTGTGGCCGGCCGCGGCCAGCCCTTGATCATGCGCGGATGGCAATGGGGCGAGCCATTGGCCGCCGGTGTTTGGGGTATCCGCGAACCGATGCCCAAAGCGCCGGAAGTTGAGCCGGACATTCTACTGGTGCCGCTCCTTGCCTTCGATCGCTCGGGCCATCGGATCGGCTACGGCGCGGGTTATTACGATTTAACGATCGCGCAATTGCGCGCAAAGAAGCCGATTGCCGCTGTCGGGCTTGCTTTCGCCGTTCAAGAGCTCTCACGCGTACCGGCGACCGTCTTCGACGCGCCGCTCGATCTTGTGCTAACCGAAAAAGAATTGATCGATTTGCGGAACGCGTGAGCATGCGCATCCTTTTTGTTGGCGACATTGTCGGACGCAGCGGGCGTGCGCTCGTTTACGAACGGCTGCCCAATCTCATTCGCGACTGGAAGCTCGATCTGGTTGTGGCCAATGGCGAGAATGCTGCCGGCGGCTTCGGCATTACCGAAACCATCTATCGCGAATTGATCGATGTCGGCATCGATGCGATCACGCTCGGCAATCATGCTTGGGATCAAAAGGAGGCGCTCGTTTTCATCGAACGCGCGCCGCGGCTCATTCGTCCGATCAATTATCCGCCGGGCACGCCGGGCCGCGGCGCGGCGCTGGTCGACGCCAAGAACGGCGCACGCGTGCTGATCGTGAACGCGATGGCGCGCGTTTTCATGGATCCCCTCGACGACCCGTTCGCCGCAATAGACCGCGAACTGGCGGCTTGTCCGCTTGGGCGCGGCGCCGACGCTGTCATCATCGATTTTCATGGCGAGGCGACGAGCGAAAAACAGGCAATGGGATTTTTCTGCGATGGTCGCGCCACTCTCGTGGTCGGCACCCATACGCATGTGCCGACTGCCGACCTTCGTATCCTCTCAGGTGGCACCGCTTACATCACCGATGTAGGTATGACCGGCGATTTCGATTCCATCATCGGTATGGCCAAAGAAGAGCCGCTGCAGCGTTTTCTAAGGCGTATTTCCTCGGCACGGTTCGAGCCGGCAAGCGGGCCAGCCACGCTGTGCGGGCTCGCGCTCGAAACGGATTCGGCCACGGGTCTTGCGAGCCGCATTGCGGCAGTTCGGCTTGGCGGCGTGCTGGAAGAATCGCGGCCGGCATTTTGGTTGTGAGCTGGCAATGACGCAAATTGCGTCTGCCGCTTCCTTGAACTGCGCGTTCCGTCACCTTAATAGTCACCCCAATAACCGATCGGCACGCAGCCATTGCTGCGCGTTGCGATGATCGGAACTGCCGCAGGAACGACCCATGGCCGGGCATTCGCAATTTAAGAACATCATGCATCGCAAGGGCCGCCAGGATGCGGTCAAGTCGAAACTGTTCGGCAAGCTTGCGCGCGAGATCACGGTCTCGGCAAAAATAGGTCTGCCCGATCCGGCGATGAATCCGCGGCTGCGGGCGGCGATCATGGCGGCGCGCGCCGAGAACATGCCCAAGGACAATATCGAGCGCGCGATCAAGAAGGCCATCGGCGGCGAAGGCGAGCATTACGAGCAAATCCGCTATGAGGGTTACGGACCCGGCGGCGTCGCGGTGATCGTCGAAGTTTTGACCGACAATCGTAACCGCACTGCAGGCGAAGTGCGCTCGACCTTCGCCAAGAGTGGCGGCAACCTGGCCGAGACCGGCGCCGTCGCCTTCATGTTCGACCATGTCGGGGTCATCGAATATGACGCCAAGACAGCGAGCTCCGAAGCGATGTTTGAAGCGGCGCTCGAGGCCGGCGCCGACGACGTCGTATCCACGGCCGAAGGCCACGAGATTTATGCGGGGCAGGATCGTTTCGGCTCGGTCGCCAAGGCGCTGGAGGGCAAATTTGGCGAACCGCGCAAGGCATCGCTGGTCTGGCGGCCGCACAACACCGTCGCGGTGGATGATCAGCAGGGCGAGAAACTCTTGAAGTTAATTGAGAACTTGAACGAGCACGACGATGTCCAGAATGTCTATGCGAATTTCGAGATTTCGGACGCGCTCGTCAGCCGCATGAGCGCTTGATCCCAGACGGCTCATTCCTTCGCGGTCATGCTATGAACGAAGCGGCATGACCCGCCCGATTCGCATCCTCGGCATCGATCCCGGGCTCCGCCGCACCGGCTGGGGCGTGGTCGAGATTGCCGGCAACCGGCTGGGCTTTATCGGCTGCGGCTCGGTTACAACTAACGATCGCGACGCGCTCGCCGCGCGGCTTCTGGCGATCTATGACGGGCTGTTGCGTATCCTTGACCAATACCGGCCCGACGAGGCGGCGGTGGAGGCAACTTTCGTCAACAAGGACGCCACCGCGACGTTAAAGCTTGGCCAGGCGCGCGGCATCGCCATGGTCGTGCCCGCCAAGGCCGGCGTGCCGGTCGCCGAATATGCGCCGAACCTTGTCAAAAAGAGCATCGTCGGCGTCGGCCACGGCGACAAAGCACAGGTGCGCATGATGGTCGGCGTGCTGTTGCCGAAAGCTAATCCGCCCACGGACGATGCCGCCGATGCGCTCGCCATTGCTGTAACTCACGCGCATCACCGGCAGAGCCTGATCCTCAAGGCAGCGGTGTCATGACCATGCGAACTGAGATCAGACGACGAAAATGATCGGCAAGCTCAAAGGCGTGATCGATTCCTACGGCGAAGATTCCGTAATCGTCGACGTCAACGGCGTCGGCTATCAGGTGCATTGTTCGGTGCGCACCTTGCAGGAACTGCCAGGCATCGGCCAGCCTGCGACACTGTCGATCGAGACGCATGTGCGCGAAGATCAAATTCGTCTGTTCGGCTTCGTGACTGAGATTGAGCGCGAGTGGTTTCGGCTCCTGCAAACGGTCCAGGGCGTCGGCGTCAAGGTTGCGCTCGCCGTGCTCGGCACGCTCAAGCCGGCCGAACTCGCTTCTGCGATCGCCATGCGCGACAAAGCCATGGTGGCGCGCACGCCTGGCGTCGGAGCAAAAGTCGCGGAGCGCATCGTTACCGAACTTAAGGACAAGGCGCCGGCCTATACCAATATCGATCCGGCGCTGGTGCGGCTCTCCGGCGCACTCGACGACAAACGCGCGCCGGCGCCGGTGACCGACGCCGTCTCGGCACTGGTCAATCTCGGCTATGCGCAGGCGCAGGCGGCGGCCGCCATCGCCGTCGCGACGCGTAGTGCGGGCGAGGGGGCCGAGGCGACGACGCTGATAAGACTGGGCTTGAGGGAACTGGCGAAGTGAAAGGGCGGATCAAGCTGGGCAAGGCCGACCAGGAACTGATCGCGGCGGCGCGCGCGACCATCAGGCGCTGCTACCGTGGCGACTGGCAGGAGGTCGGCGCGGCGCTGCGCACGCGGTCAGGAAAAATCTTCACCGGCGTCAATCTCGATGCTTATCTCGGCCGCATGGCGGTCTGCGCCGAAGCCGTTGCGCTCGGCCATGCCGTTGTCGATCTCGGCGATGCCGGCATCGACACCATCGTCGCGGTGCGCCATCCGACGCCACAGGACAAGAATCAGACCATTGCCGTGGTATCGCCTTGTGGAGCATGCCGCGAACTGATTTTCGACTATGATCCGAAAGCGCGCGTGATCGTGCCGAACGGCAAATCGCCGTCGATCGTGCCGATCGGCGAATTATTGCCGAACAAATATACGCGGGGGCCGGAACGGTGAATGGCAATCCCGGAAGCAAGCTGGTAACGGCCGAACGCCGCGACGAAGACGCCGCGGAAGCGACGTTACGGCCACAGCGGTTCGCCGAGTTCATCGGCCAGCGTCAAGCTTGCGCCAATCTCGCAGTCTTTATCCAGGCGGCGCGGGCGCGCCGCGAAGCGCTCGATCATGTTCTGTTTGTTGGTCCGCCCGGACTGGGCAAGACGACACTGGCGCAGATCGTGGCCCGCGAATTGGGCGTGAATTTCCGCGCCACGTCGGGGCCGGTCATTGCCAAAGCCGGCGATCTCGCGGCGCTTCTGACCAATCTCGAAGCGCGCGACGTACTGTTCATCGATGAAATTCATCGGCTCAACCCGGCGGTCGAGGAAATCCTCTATCCAGCCATGGAGGATTTC
>CATPBC010000014.1 GCA_955652195.1 uncultured Xanthobacteraceae bacterium
ACGCAGCGTTGGAAAAATTATTCAGTATTATCAATTTGGTGCGGAATTGGAGGGCGTTTCCTCTCGACCGCACCAGTCGGCTTTTCCTGACCTGGTACCGTTGATACATCGCTGCCCAGCAGCCGCGCGCTAATGCGCTGCTGGCTGCGCCGACGTAAACAATGCACTGAAAGCTTTCACCCGCGACGTCATCTCGGCATGATGACCATCCGCGCCGGCGCGGGCTCGCGCGGGCCGGTGCGCGTGCTCCGCGTGCCGCTGCTGTTGGCTCGCGCGAGCGACATGCGCTTTTCGTTTCTCCGACGATCGCGCAAATTTATGCTTGCGCGGTCGCGCTTGGGTTTTTGCATCGGGCGTCGTCGTCGCCTGCGCCTGCGCCGGCCACTGCACATCACTGACGTCCTCGCCTGCGACTGCATCGGGCTCGAACGCTGCGAAGTCGGGCACCGGCAGTGCACTGTCTTCGGGCGCAACGTTTGCCGCCCCTTGCGGCCAGCGCGGTTGGCCGCGGCGATCGAGGTTGTCGCCGATCATTGGCTCGCTCGGCAGCGCGGAGGCGACTATCCGTGCTTTCGGCTTGTTGGCCATTGCAATGACGTAAGACGCCGCCGGCACCACTTGCACGATATGAAAGCCCTTATCCTTGAGCTCCTTGAGGAGACCGGGCAACGCGGTCACTGTCCTCGGATGAATGTCGTGAAGGAGCAAAATACCCTTGCCGCGCGCTTCCAGCCGCCGCATCGCCGCGGCGATGATCTGCTTGCCGCCGATCCGATGATGCCAATCGTCGGCTACCGTATCGGAAGAGAATACCGAGAGGCCGCGCGCCGCGAGTTCGCTTTCGACGGTGTCGGATCGCGCCAAGCCGGGAATGCGGAAGAACGGCGCCAGATATTTGGGGTCGCCCAGCGCGGCGCTCACATCGGAAATGCCCCAATCGATCTCCTGGCGCATTCTGTCGATTGGCAACTGGCCGAACCGGATCGGATGATCGTCGCTATGCGTGCCGATCGTGTGGCCTTCCTCATAGATGCGGCGCACGGCGGCCGGAAAAGCGCGCGCCATTTCGCCGACCAGGAAATAGGTCGCCTTCACGCATTGCGAGGCAAGAATGTCGAGGATCTGGCTCGAATAGGGCGGCAGCGGACCGTCATCGAAAGTGAGCACGACTTCCTTGTCGGCGAGCGGAAGCGAGTCCGGATATTGCATGCGGCCGATGCGCGGATATTCGGCGGGGTCGATCGCCAGCACGCGGCTCGTTCCGAGCGCGTCCGGATGTCCCGGACAGTTGGCAGCGGATTGGCTGGCGGCTTCTTGCCCGGTGGCATCGTGAGCGGGCTGCGATGGGGCGGTCTGGGATGACGCGTCCGGCGCAGGCGACGATGCGGCGGCTTGCGCCGGTGCTTCTTGCGCGGACGACAATCCGCAGCACAGCGGCAACACGCCCGCGGCCGCGAGAGCCGCGGCCAACAAACCTGCCCTGACGCCTGCCTTGGCGCTTACTTCGGCGTTCCTCATCCCAGCCTCGAAAGCCCAACATCCGGCGACGGCGCCGAACGGGCGGGCACCACAAATCTGCAATCCCTCCGAGGACCGCGATTCCGGTCCGAATTTTACGGCCCGGCTACATTAACGTGATGTGAACAGGGTGGGCCAAACTGCCGGCTTGCCTGTTATTAAACCTAATAAATCGAGGCCTTTGCGGGTCACATGGGCGTAAGTCAGACTTTGTGGCCGGGCAGGGCGCCGTTTATCTATTAAGATGTAGCCAGGCCTTGGCCGCACCTTGGGCCGCGTAGCGGAGCGGACGATGCTTTCAAACAGCCTACCCGGCCTCGATTTCGGCCTCGGCAGCGACATCGAAATGCTCCGCGACACGGTGCACGATTTCGCGCACGACAAGATCGCGTCGCGGGCCATCGACATCGACCGCTCCAACAGCTTCCCGCGCGAGCTTTGGCCGGAGCTCGGCGCGCTCGGGCTTCTCGGCATCACCGTCGAAGAGGAATGGGGCGGCGCCGGCCTCGGTTATCTCGCGCATTGCGTGGCAATGGAGGAAATTTCCCGCGCCTCCGCCTCCATCGGATTGTCCTACGGCGCGCATTCGAACCTGTGCGTCAATCAAATCCGCCGCAACGGCAATGACGAGCAGCGGCGCCGTTATCTGCCCAAGCTGATTTCCGGCGAGCATGTCGGCGCGCTGGCAATGTCGGAGCCCGGCGCCGGGTCGGATGTGGTTTCCATGCGCACGCGCGCCGATCGCAAAGGCGATCGCTACATCCTCAACGGCTCGAAAATGTGGATCACCAACGGGCCGCTCGCGGATACGCTTGTGGTCTACGCCAAGACCGATCGAACCGCCGGTGCGCGCGGCATCACCACCTTTATCGTCGAGAAGACCTTCAAAGGTTTTTCCGCCGGCAAGAAGCTCGACAAACTCGGCATGCGCGGCTCCGATACCAGCGAGATCGTATTCACCGATTGCGAAGTGCCGGCCGAGAACGTGCTCGGCGTCGTCGGTAACGGCGTCAATGTGTTGATGTCCGGCCTCGATTACGAGCGCGCCGTGCTGGCAGCGGGCCCCCTCGGCGTCATGCAGGCCTGCCTCGATCTCGTCATTCCCTACGTGCATCAGCGCACCCAATTCGGTCAGCCGATCGGCCGCTTCCAGCTCATGCAGGCCAAGCTCGCCGACATGTATGTCACGCTCAACGCCGCGAAGGCCTACGTCTATGCCGTCGC
>CATPBC010000015.1 GCA_955652195.1 uncultured Xanthobacteraceae bacterium
CGTCGGCGTCAGCCCCGTCCCAATCGCCCATACGGGTTCGTAGGCGACCGCCACACCCTCTGCGTCGTCCGGCAACGAGCCATCCAGTTGCGCGCGCAAGACGGCACGGGTCTGCCCGGCATCGCGCTCGGCGCGGGTTTCGCCGATGCA
Organism: uncultured Xanthobacteraceae bacterium; assembly: GCA_955652195.1. Classification (GTDB taxonomy): domain Bacteria; phylum Pseudomonadota; class Alphaproteobacteria; order Rhizobiales; family Xanthobacteraceae; genus BOG-931. The sequence goes on from CATPBC010000015.1 coordinate 151, forward strand.
GATGATTGCGAGAAGCCCCGCGCGTCGGGCTGCAAGCGCCTTGGCGCGGACCACCGCATCGGTTTCGCCGTGATAGCGGCGCCGTTCCGAATGTCCGACAATCACGGCCGTCGCGCCCGCGTCGCGCAGCATTTCTGCGGAGATGTCGCCGGTATAGGCACCGGCAACCTCAGCGTGACAATCTTGGCCGCCAATTGCGACAGGCGTGCCATGGGCCGCCGCAGCAAAACTGGCAATAAGCGTCGCCGGCGGACAGACGACAACATCAACCGAGGCAAGCGTGCGCGCACCGGCGATGATTTTCTCCAGTTCTGCGATCGAGGCTTGCAGCCCGTTCATCTTCCAGTTGGCCACAACCAGCGGACGGCCCGTTGTCATGTTGCTCTCATGTTCAACTCGCCAGAACTTTGTCGATGAACCCCGCGGGGTCGGCGCAAAATTCCCGCATAAGCCGATAATGATCCGTTTCGTCAACGCTAATCGGCTCGACGCCACTGGCTGAAAGCCGCAGCAGCTGCGCCTTCGGGTATGCCATCAGAAGCGGCGAATGGCTCGCCATCACGACCTGGCAGATGCCGGAGCTCTCCATGCGTCGAAGCAACTTGAGGAAAGCAATCTGCCGCGATGGCGATAAGGCCGACTCCGGCTCGTCGAATATGAAAATGCCCTGGCGATGACAGCGTTCCTCAAAAAACCTCAGGAATCCTTCGCCATGCGAATGCGAGAGAAAATCGGGCGGCGCGCCGTGGGACTCTAGCGCGGCCGCATCTAGATATCGCGCCACGGAGAAGAAACTCTCGGCCCGAAAGAACCAGCCGCTCGTGATCTTTGGCAGCCATGCGGCGCGCAGCGCATCCGCGAGCCGGCCGCCCATGGCTTCGATCGCGCCCGAATGGTCGACCGGCCGATAGCCCTTGCCGCCCCCCGCATCGTCATATCCGGCAAGCGCCGCGATACCTTCCAGTACCGTCGACTTTCCTGTGCCATTTTCACCGACGAGGATGGTGATCGGTCGCTCGAATTCGATTTCGAATCCCCCGCGTAAAAGCGGCAGGCAAAAAGGATAAGTGCCGGCGTCGGCAACAAGAGATTCGTCGAGCCAGACCCGCCTAAGGTAGCGCGCCGGCAATCTAATGGCCCGCTTCTTCATCTTTTGCGCCTGCGACAAACAGCCGTTAGCAGACCGGTTGCGGTCGGAAAAGAGGCGCCTTACGGGTCAGTCCCATCGGTTGCGGCAGCACTGCCCCGTCCTTATAGTGCGCCGCCGCGTCGTACCGATCGGTTCAATTTCAAAGTTGGCTGCATGCTACGGGGTATTCGCAAAGCCTCTGAAAATTGGCTTGGCCGCAGCGTCATGGGTGCGGTCATGGCGCTGCTGGCGGGCAGCTTCGCCATTTGGGGCATCAACGATATCTTTCGGGGCTTCGGCCGCGGGAGTCTCGCCAAGATCGGCGATGCTGAAATCCCGATCGAGCAGTTCCGGCAAACCTATCAAGATCGCTTGCAGCAGATCGGCCGCGAGCTCGGCCGGCCGCTACCGGCCGGCAGCGCAGACGCACGCGGGCTTGATCGGCTGGTGCTTGGCGAGATGATTGCCCAGGCCGGACTCGACCAGCGCGCACGCCAGATGGGCCTCGGTCTCTCCGATGCGGATATCGCAAACCATATTAGGTCCGATCCGAAACTACAGACCGCAAAGGGTCAATTCGATCGCGCAAAATTCGACCTGATCCTGCGCAATATCGGCTTTTCCGAACAGCGCTTCGTCGCCGAACAGCGGCAGGACATTTTGCGGCGGCAGATCCTCGACAGTCTCTCGGCTGACATGACGACGCCCAAGGCATGGCTTGAGGCAATCAACCAGTTCCAGAACCAGCAGCGCAGCATCGAATATATAGCGCTTGGCCCGGCGCAAGCCGGTGCCATTCCGCAGCCCACCGACGAACAGCTTAAGAAATATTTCGACGAGCGCAAAATCATGTTTCGCGCGCCGGAATACCGCAAGGTCGCCGTCGTGGCGGCGACCCCGGCAGAGCTCGCGAAATGGATGGAAGTTTCAGATGACGATCTGAAAAAAACCTACGAGCAGAAGCGCGCTAGCTTTACCACGCCGGAGCGCCGGCACGTCGAGCAGATTGTTTTTCCGACACCGGCCGATGCGCAGGCCGCCGCCGATCGCATCAAGAGCGGTACGACTTTTAGCGAGATCGCCAGCGAACGCGGTCTCAAAGAGCAGGATATCGACCTCGGCACCCTGCCGAAGTCGCGTATCGTCGACCCCGTGGTCGCCGATACGGCTTTTTCGTTAAAACAAGGCGAGGTCAGTGCACCGCTGCAAACCCGCTTCGGCGCCGCCGTCCTGGTGACCGTGCTCAAGATTGAACCGGAAAAGACGCAATCTCCTGCCGAAGCCACACCACGGCTTCGCACCGACATTGCGCTCGAGCGCGCCAAAAGCCAGGTGCGAGACCTGCACGATAAAATCGAGGACGCACGCGCTGGCGGTAGTACGATCGAGGAGGCCGCTGTGAAGTTGAAGCTGCCGGTGACAACTTACGATGTGGATCGCTCAGGTCGCGACCCGGATGGCAAACCAACCCTCAACGTTCCGCACGGCGACGATGTCGTCAAAGCCGCCTTTACCTCCGATGTCGGTGTCGACAACGATCCGATAAATGCCGACGGAGGGTACATCTGGTACGACGTAGCGGCTGTTACGCCGGCACGCCCGCGCACGCTGGATGAAGTTAAAGTGGAGGTCGAGCAGCGCTGGCGCGAGGACGAGATTGCGTCCCGTTTGAAAAGCGAGGCGAACGAAATCCTCGACAAACTCAAGAACGGCGATGCGTTGGCTGCGCTCGCCTCGGCCAACGGCGTCAGGATCGAGACCGCAAAAGACCTAAAACGGGGTGCCGCGACCGGCGGCATTTCCGCCAGAGCGACCGACGCGATCTTCCACACCGCAAAAGACGCGTATGGCACCTCGGCAGGTGACGATCCCGCGCATTGGATCGTGTTCCGTGTAGTCGAGGTCAAGACGCCGCCACTTAATGCAAATTCGCCTGATAGCGAACGCATTGCGCAAACCGTGCAACGGGAGCTCTCCGCTGATTTAACGGGCCAATACGTGGCTCGGCTCGAGGACGATCTTGGCGCGTCGGTGAACGCTTCGGCACTCGCGCAAGCGAGCGGCAGCACCGCCCCGGATCGAGAATAAATGCACTTCGAGCCTTCGGCTGAGTCGTTCGCGGCGCGTTACGCGGCGGGCGAGCCGCAAGTCGTATGGACCACGCTCGTCGCCGATTTGGAAACGCCGGTCTCCGCTTTTCTCAAAATCGCTGGTTCGCGGCCCATGAGCTTTCTCTTGGAATCGGTCGAGGGCGGCGCGGTGCGCGGCCGTTACTCGATTATCGGCCTGGAACCGGATCTCATATTTCGTGTCAACAACCGTCGGGCGCAGGTCAACCGCACGCCGCAAGCCGCACCCGAGGCATTCACTCCGCTGGACGAACGGCCGCTCGCCGCGCTGCGCGGTCTGATCGGCGAAAGCCGCATCGCCTTGCCGGAGGCGCTGCCACCGATGGCCGCCGGCCTATTTGGCTATCTCGGCTATGACATGGTTCGATTGATGGAGGAGCTGCCGCCGCCGCAACGCGATCCACTCGGCATTCCCGATGCAGTTCTAGTGCGTCCGACCGCAATCCTTGTTTTCGACGCGGTCGAGGACACAATCACGATCGTAACGCCGGTGCGCAAACAGCCGGCAATGTCCGCCAAGGCGGCTTGGGCTCGCGCCGTCGAACGCTTGTCTGCCGTGATCGACGCACTCGATAGGCCGCTCGACAAGGCGACGGCGCCAGCCGAAACCGGCCCAGTACATGTGAAACCGAGCTCAAACACCACACCCGCGGAATACGAGCGCATGGTGATGCGCGCTAAGGAGTATATCGCCGCCGGAGATGTTTTTCAGGTCGTACTATCACAGCGTTTTGCGTTGCCTTTCGCGCTGCCGCCGTTTGCGCTTTATCGCGCTTTGCGCCGCGTCAATCCATCGCCATATCTTTATTTTCTCGATTTCGGCGGTTTCGCAATCGCCGGATCCAGTCCTGAAATCATGGTGAAGACCGCCGGTGGCGCCGTGACGATCCGTCCGATCGCCGGCACCCGGCCGCGTGGCTCAACGCCGGGCCAAGATCAGGCACTCGAAGCCGAACTCCTCGCCGATCCCAAGGAGCGTGCCGAACATCTGATGCTGCTCGATCTCGGCCGCAACGATGTAGGGCGGGTCGCCGAAATTGGCAGTGTCAAAGTTACCGAACAATTCTTTATCGAGCGCTACAGCCAGGTCATGCACATTGTTTCCAACGTCGAAGGTAGATTGCGCAAGGATCGCGGCGCACTCGACGCACTCATCGCAGGTTTCCCGGCCGGCACAGTCTCCGGCGCGCCAAAGGTGCGCGCGATGGAGATTATCGACGAGTTAGAAAAGGAAAAGCGTTCACTCTATGCCGGCTGCGTCGGCTATTTCTCGGCCGGCGAACAGATGGATACCTGCATCGCACTGCGCACGGCGCTGCTCAAGGATGGCGTCATGTATGTCCAAGCCGGCGC
>CATPBC010000016.1 GCA_955652195.1 uncultured Xanthobacteraceae bacterium
ATAAATTTGCTAGTGTCCCTTTGATTCCGAAAGTCGCATCAGAGGCGCCGCAAACACTCGCGAACTTCGGAATCGGGACACTAGTGTGGTGGATTTGAAGTTCCTACGATTAAGCGGCTGGCTCGGATAGGAACTTCAAATCCAAAACCACACTAGAATAATAAAGCTAGTGTCCCTTTGATTCCGAAATTCGCATCAGAGGCACCGCAAACACTTGCGAACTTCGGAATCGGGACACTAGGAAGGCTCGGTTTTAGCACGCCGGCCAGTTGGAATAGAGAATGCGATAGAGGATGCGATAGAGGACGGAGTTGTCGAGCGCCGATTATCGCGCCAGTGGCGCGGTCACTGCGGTCGCTTTTTGGTCGGTGAGGCCCGTCGTCTTGCCGGACGCCGGCTTACGCTGCGTCGGCTTGGTTGCGGCTTTATTGCCGTCTTTCTTGCCTTCTTTGTTACTCTCTTTCTTGCTCTCTTTATTGCCGTCTTGCTTGGCTTCCGCCGTCTTGGCGCCAGCGGCCTTATGATGTTTCCCTTTTTTCTTGGTGCCTTCATAGCCAGGCAGCGCGGCAAGTGCGGCGATCTGCTCGGCGCTGCGGGTTGGGCCGGTATAGACCACGACGGGGATGACTGGGCCGGGCTCGCTCAGCAAATTCTTCGGCGGCCCGCGCAGCACGGACAACAGCCCGGAAGGTTGCGGATTTGTGTCCGCCGCCGCGTTGTCGCTGTTATCGCCGGCATCGGGATCGCTGTCCTCCATGGCCTGCTCAAGGGCGTGGCGCTTGCGGTGCGGGCCGCACATGTCGTCCTTTAGGTCAGGCGGCGCGGCCTCGATCGGAACCAGCGAATTGACATTGCCGAATGCCGGCAACAGCCAAGCCAACGGACCTCGCGCGAAGCCGCTCTCGAGCAATTCTGCCGCCTTTTGTGCGCGGGCGGCCGATGTCGGCGCGCCGAGCACCACGGCGATCAGCTGCCTGTTGTTGCGCGTGGCAGTCGCCACAAGGTTGAAGCCCGACGAGCAGATGAAGCCGGTCTTCATGCCATCGGCGCCCGCATAGCGGCCGAGCAACGGATTGTAATTCCGCACAATACGCCGGCCGTATTTGATTGCCGGAATCTGCCAATAGGAACTGTACTGGGGAAATTCTTTAATAAGCGCGCGGGCGAGAATAGCGAGGTCGCGGGCAGAGACGACCTGCGCGTCATCAGGCAGGCCGTTGGGGTTGACGAAATTCGATTCCGTCATGCCGAGACGATGTGCGGTCTCGGTCATCTGCTGACCGAAAGCCTCGACCGAGCCGCCAATGCCTTCGGCGAGCACCACCGCCATGTCGTTCGCCGACTTCACCATCATTGTCTTTATGGCGTTGTCGACGGTCACCTGCGTGCCGACCGGAAAGCCCATCTTGGTCGGCGCCTGCGCATCCGCGTTCGGCGAAACGGTGAACAACGTATCTGGCGTGACGCGCTGATCGCGGATGGCGCTTAACGCCATATACAGCGTCATCAGCTTGGTCGTGGAAGCGGGATACCACGGGTAGGTCGCGTGCTCGGACCGCAACACTTTGCCGTTATCGGCGTCGACCAGAATGAATGACATCGCCCGCGCCGGCGCGATGGCAAGCGCAACGGCGATTGCAGCCGTGCTTAACGCCAGGCCGCCTAACAAAAAGCCGCGCAGCCAGCCTCGAAAAAACTTCGTATCTTGCACCTGCTGCGGTCCATTCGCTTGATCGGGCCGGTGAGGCCGCGATCGGTTCACGTCAGCTTCACGAAGCGTGGATGGATCATTATGTAACCCAAGCCGCCTCCAAGGCAAAGCCGAATGGCGGTATTGTTAAAGCCGGTTCCCGATGCTGGATGCCGGACAGTAGGGGTCTTAAGCCCAGGAAAAGGGGCAAGGAAAAGAGCCAGGAAAAGAGCCAGGAAAAGAGCCAAGGAAAAGCGACTAAAATTCGGCAGTGGAGAGAACATGACCGCCTGCATCGTGGGATGGGCGCATAGCCCGTTCGGCAAACTTAACGGCGAGACCGTCGAGAGCCTTATCGCTCGGGTCGCCGGCGATGCGCTCGCCGACGCCGCGATTTCCGCCAAGGATGTCGACGAGATCGTGCTCGGCATTTCAACGCCGGCTTTTCCGCGCAGGATTTCACCGCTTCATTGGTGCTGCAGGCTTCGCCCGATTTGCGCTTCAAGCGCGCCACCCGGGTCGAGAATGCCTGCGCTACCGGCTCCGCCGCCGTGCATCAGGGCCTCAAAGCGATCGCCGCCGGCGCCGCCCGCATCGTGCTCGTGGTCGGCGTCGAGCAAATGACCACGACGCCTCCTGCGGAGATCGGACGCAATCTGCTCAAGGCGTCCTATGTGCGGGAAGAAGCCGATATCGACGGCGGCTTCGCCGGCATCTTCGGCAAGATCGCCGCACTGTATTTCCAGCGCTGGGGCGATCAATCGGATGCGCTCGCCCGCATCGCCGCCAAGAACCACAAAAACGGCGTTGGCAATCCTTACGCGCAACTCCGCAAGGATCTCGGCTATGACTTCTGCCGTGCCGAAAGCGAGAAAAATCCGCTCGTCGCCGGGCCTCTCAAGCGCACCGATTGCTCGCTCGTTTCCGACGGCGCCGCTGCGCTGGTGCTCGCCGATGTCGAAACCGCGCTGAAGCTCGACAAAGCCATCGTGTTCCGCGGCGCGCAGCACGTGCAGGATTTCCTGCCGATGTCGCGGCGCGATGTGCTGAAATTCGAAGGCTGCAGCGTGGCTTGGCAGCGTGCTTTGGCAGAGGCCGGCATCGCGCTCAAGGATCTGTCGTTCGCCGAGGTGCACGACTGCTTCACCATTGCCGAGCTGATCGAATACGAAGCCATGGGCTTGGCAGCGGAAGGGCAGGGCGCGCGCGTCATTGCCGAAGGCACGGTGAACAAAGACGGCGCGCTGCCGATCAATCCATCCGGCGGGCTCAAAGCCAAGGGCCATCCGATCGGCGCCACCGGCGTATCGATGCACGCGCTCGCTTCCATGCAGCTCACCGGCACTGCCGGCGACATGCAGGTGAAAAACGCCAAGCTCGGCGGCATCTTCAACATGGGCGGCACCGCGGTCGCCAATTACGTGAGCATTCTGGAGCGGTTGCGCTGAGGTGCGGGCATATCGCGCACGCGCCGCGCCGGCATTCTTCAGAGCTCGCTCAGCCTGGGCAGGAGAGCTCACTTCCTGCGCTGCATGCAAAAACTACTCAGCCGCAGTCGTAAACTGCGCCTGCACGAGTTCGGCAAAGAAGCCGCCGCGGCGTTGCAGTTCGTCAAACGTGCCGCTCTCGGCGATGCCACCGTTGCGAAAAACCAGAATGCGGCTGGCGTTGCGGATGGTGGCAAGCCGATGCGCGATCACAAATGTGGTGCGGCCCTGCATTACTTCGTCGAGCGCGAGGTTCACGCGCTTTTCGGTTAGCGGATCGAGCGCGCTCGTCGCCTCGTCGAGAATGAGGATCGGTGGGTCTTTGAGCAGAGCGCGCGCGCCGCGGCCTCGCGCAATTCCTGCTCGCTCGCGTTGGGCTTGCCGACGCGCGCTTGCAAGCCTTCCTCATTGGCATCGATGAACTGTAGCGCCTGCGCCCGCGCCGCGGCCTCGCGTAATTCCTGCTCGCTCGCGTCCGGCTTGCCGACGCGCAAATTCTCGGCGATCGAACGGTTGAACAAAAGCGTTTCCTGGAACACCACCCCGATATTGCGCCGCAGTCCGCCGAGCGTAAGGTCGCGAATATCCCTGCCGTCGATCAAAATCGCGCCCGATTGCGGATCGAAGGCGCGATGCAACAGCGCAAGCGCGGTGGATTTGCCGCTGCCGGTCGGACCGACCAGCGCAATACGCTCGCCCGGCGATGCGGTGAAGCTCAAATGTGCAACCGCGGCACGCCTGCCGTCATAGGAAAATGACACATCTTTGAACTCGACCGCGCCGCGCACGCGGCCTGGGTCGATGGCCCCGGGTCGGTCGCGCACGGCAGGCACGGTGTCGAATACGCCGAAGAAATCGGCGAGTTTGGGTGCGTCGAGGAACAGGCGATTGGAGAAGCTGACCGCCTGTTCGAGTCGAGCTATGAGCAGCGCGGCGATGCTCATGAAGCTGACGATCTGGCCGACCGAAGCGAGGCCGACGAGCTTTAGATACGCTCCGACCAGCAAAATCACCAATAGCGTGAGCGTCGTTCCGGCGCGCGTCAGCACTGCCGCAACCGCCCACCATGACAGAACCGGCATCTGCGCTCGCAGCAGCGAATCCACCGCGCTCTTAAGGCTGGAGACCTCGAGTTCGACGCGGGCATAGCTCTGCACCAGCGCCACATTGCCGAGCGCGTCGGCGGCGGTCTCGGCGACATCGGAGTATTGGCGCTCGACCGCGGTCTGCATGGCAAAGGCCTTGTTCATGACCACCATCGTGAGCGCGACGAAGGCGAGGCACAGCGCGATCAGCGGCAAGGCAAGCCGCCAGTTGAGCGCTAGCGAAGCGGGCAGCAGCAAAGCGATAAACACGAATGCGGCGAAATGTTCGCGAAAGAACGAGACCCAGAGCCACCACAGCGTGTCGGTGCCGCTGAGCATCACCTTAATCTGCCGGCCGGAATGCGCACCGAAATGATAGGCGAGCGGCAGCTGCAGCACGTGCTCGAAGTAATCCGCCAAGACCATATTGCGCCGACGGTGGGCGAGCCGGTCGGCAAACCAGGCAACGAGCGTGCTGGCGGCAATGATGAACAGGCCAAATCCCACCCAGGCGCCGATCAGCGGCGCCAGCATCCGTGCGGCGGACCCCAGGCCAGAAGGCAGCGCACCCGAGAGCACATCGACTATGCGCCCTAGCAGTACCGGCTCGACGAACTGCGCGCCGGCAAGCGCGATATTCGCCAGCGCCAGCGCGATCGCAAGCTTCGCATCGGACCGTAGTAAGCCAAGGACACGCAGATAGATGCGGATGAAGGACATGCCGAATTCTAAGCATGATCCCGAAAAGGGGTAACCGGTTTTCGGAAAAGATCATGCTCAAGTAAAACAGCATGATCCCGAAGATTTCATCCTGGTCTAGCCAGCGTCGCGCGAAAACCTAGCTGCCGTCGGGCGCTTGACGGGGACGGGTTTGCGATGTATTTAACCAACTAGTTATTTAACCGGATGGTCAAATTGTCGCTCGATTCCACCTTCGCCGCCCTGTCCGACGCCACCCGACGCGCCATTCTGGCGCGGCTCGCTCTCGGCGAAACTTCGGTCACTGACTTGGCCAAGCCGTTCGCGATGAGC
>CATPBC010000017.1 GCA_955652195.1 uncultured Xanthobacteraceae bacterium
GTATTCGTCGTGACGTGAAGACCATAGGTGACCCACGCCAGCGCGCCGCAACGGTTATGGGACACCTATGTAGTCGTGGCGCCTCTGTACGCGCCTGCGTATTCCGCGCTTGCTGGTCCAACGTGAGTCGGTAAAGCGCGACGATTTCTTCCCACGTCAGCTTATAGGTGGAGCGGCCGCACATGACCGACAACATATAGCGTTGCTTGACGAACCTGCCCACCGTGCGGCGGAATTTGCAGCCATGCGCCAAGTTGGACCACGGTCGACGCTGGGCGAGCTACAGCGAGCGACGCCTTGGGTTTGGCTTTGGTGCGAGCGCTGCCAGCATCACGCACCGCTCGCTTGCGCGGTCGCTGTCATTCGGTGGGGGCCGGATGCTTCAAGCGACAAACTGCGTGCCAGCGCACGCTGTACTAGGTGCGGCAGGAAAGGCGCAACCCTCCAGCGTCCAGGCTGGGCCGGCAATCATGTCGGCTTCTATCCGTTTCCCATGAGCATCGCCGATGGAACGCGCGACCTTCGGGAGTAAAATAGACATCAGACCGGACATCGCGAATTGACCTGCCACACTACTGCTTTAAGGGCGACACAAAGCAGGACTAAGCTCAAGTTGGCTGAGGGGCTTTCCCAATAGGGGAGTTCCCAGATGTGTGACTACAGTCTCCACAGCGTCAAGTCGCGGCCCGCGAAAGTTGCCGATAAGCTAACCACACGCGATTTTCGCACGGGCACGCGAGGATTCGCAGCATCGGAAGATGTGGACATAGCGGTCTGCGTCGTTCCGGGTACGGAGCTGTCTTTTGCTCAAGAGGTTAGTTGCTTACCGACTGGCCTGATTGCCTGGCGCGGTAAAGTGGTCGAGCATAAGACAGCGATCTTTCGGCAAATCAACAAAGATAGGATTGCGGCGCATCACGATGCGCTGGAATTTCCAGATGGCCGGATCGTGCTTCTGACAACACTGTGTGAGGGCCAGCAGGCCACGGTTCTACAATTGCCGGCGGAACCAAAGACTGCCGTTGAAGCTCAATCCCAGCGGCGCGTCGCTTACATAGGCTAATCGTCGCTCCAAAATTCGAAACGGTGGCCACCTATCAACGGGTGGCCACTTTGGCATGTCGCTTGCTTGCCAATCGGACACGCGGCACCCATCGATGGAGGCCACGGTGTACAGGCTCAACGATCTGGCAGTCCTAGCATTTTGCCTGACGACACTCGTTCCAGGCCAGTTGTTCGCACGTGACGACGGCCGATTTGCTGATTCTCCGCTCAAGCCGTGGTTCGACCGCCTCGCGAGTGGGAAAGGCTTGTGCTGCTCTTTTGCCGACGGGGTGCGTGTGCAAGATGTCGACTGGGACATGCGCGATGGGCACTATCGAGTACGAGTCTATGGGCAATGGCTTGTCGTGCCTGACGCCGCGGTTGTAACCGAGCCGAACCGTTTTGGTCCGGCCGTAGTATGGCCGTATCGGGACACCGATGGCACAACGCAAATTCGCTGCTTCATGCCGGGTGCCGGAACCTAGTCCAGGCGGCAGCGAGGCTGAAGTGTGAGTGCACTTTCGAAAAAGTAACTGGGCTAGTGTTGGATCGCGTCTACGACACTCATCAGTGCGACGCGATGTATGTCATCTGTGGTTCGCATCTCTGCCCTACGATGAACACGCTGGCCTCGAAGTCTCCAAGAATCGTAAGAATGATCGAGCTCGCAACCATCGACACATCCTATTCATGCACGACCGCTGAGTGTGACGCAACAGCCTTCGATGGCATGTTCGCCCGACTTCCATGCGCGCTAATTTGCAAACAATGCGCTGCCCCACCGCGCCCGAATTTCAGCCAGGAAATTTTGAGCATCCTGAGACAACAGGATCTGAAGTGGGTAGTGGTCCAGTTTGGTCGAGAAAATTGGGGGAGGGTATTTATTGCTTCGCCCACACATATGTGACGTACGCCAAACTGACGAAGGCAAATATTATTAGCAGCAAAAGATAGTCAGCCAAAACCCATGCCAATAAGTTCCGATTGCCATTCCGGCCGTCAGTACCCCCCATTTAAAAAGTGCGCCCTGCCACCATTTCAACGTGAACGTCTTGAATAGATTCATGAGAGTTATCCAGTTTCTGAGGTTTCCCAGTCCTCTAGCACCTTTACCATATCGGACATTTCCCAAAGCCGATCCGTCACCCTTGCCGCCATCGCAGGCGTCACCCTTAGCGTCTGATGGATGCGCACAAAATTGTAGTGCATGAAATAGATCGCCATCATATGCGCGTGGTTTTCGGCCTTCTTTGAGAAAGCATTAGTGAGCCGCGTCATGCGACGGTTGCCCATCCTGATATTCAGATTTTGGCGCTCAGCAAAGCTGGTCGAAACGTATTTCGGATCGGGATTGCCCTCGACTCGATGCTTCACCGCGCCGATGCACTCTGTCGGGCTGTACCGCTTCTCGCCAGTCGGATCGGCACCATAGATTTTGACCAACATCGCGTAATCGACATCCGCACCGAACGATCCTTCGATTGCTTCGATGAGGCACTACCCCAATATCAGACATCGGGCGGTCCGCCGCGAATTAAGTCATATTGAGGGTTTGCGCATCGACGTGGGAAGTGGACGATCGCCAAAATCTACCGTCGAGCGTTGAACGGCATTCCCTTCTTCATCGACAACGAGGCGGAATCGCCGGTTCTCATAAA
>CATPBC010000018.1 GCA_955652195.1 uncultured Xanthobacteraceae bacterium
AATGACATAAGCGGCGCCGGCGGCGGTTGGCAGCGCGGCAATCATCGCGCCGATGAATGCGCCGGAGCGCTCGACCACGACCGAGGTGATGACGACGACGGTCGCCGTCAGCGCCATCTTCAGGGCAAGTTCGAGCCAGAATAATAGTGACATGGTCGGTGCAGTTTTCGTTGTCTTGAAGTGAGAGTGCAACGCGCCTCAATGGGCAACAGCCGCGCGCACTTGGAGTGCGGCTTCTTTCCTCCCCCACGAAAGTGGGGGAGGGGGACCGCACGAAGTGCGGTGGAAGGGGCGTCATCGTGGAAGTGTTCGCTAACGCAGACAAAACGCTAGGTCGCAGGCCCCCTCCACCATGCTTCGCATGGTCCCCCTCCCCCGCTGCGCGGGGGCGGAGACAATCACTTCCGCTCCAGCCTGATCTCGACCGGCGGGCCGCTGCGGATCGTCTGATAGACCACGCAATAACGTTCAGTGAGCTTGAGCAGCTGGTCGAGCTTGTCTTGCGGCGCGTCGGTATCGAGGTCGAAGCGCAGCCGGATTTGCGCGAAGCCGACCGGCGCGTCCTTGGCGACGCCGAGCGTGCCGCGGAAATCGAGATCGCCTTCGGCAGCGACCGTCCCGGAGCGGAGCGGAATGTCGAGCGCGGTCGCCACCGCTTTGAGCGTCACACCGGCGCAGGCGACCAAGGCTTCCAACAGCATGTCGCCGGAACAGAGCTCTAGTCCGGAGCCGCCGGTCGCCGGATGCAGCCCGGCCACCGCCAGCGCGCGGCCGGTCTCGACCTTGCATGCGATATTGCTGTCGTCGAGCGCGCCCTTGGCCTTGAGCGTGATCAGACCGGCTTTGGGATCGGCCTTATAGCGGTCCTTGATCGGCGCCTGCAGCGCGCGCAAGCCTGCGGAGTCCATGAGAAGTCCTTTCGCATCAGATATCGGAAGTCAGTAATCAGTAATCAGAGATCACACAACACACTGATTTCTGATTACTGATATCTGATCCCTGTTACCACCACATCGCCGCGCCGGCCTCCGCCTTCTGCTCATCCTCCGCGCCGATTGCCGCGCGATCGAGCGAGCGGTCGAGCGCGGCGAGAACGCGGCGCTTGACGAAATCGAACGCTGCGGATTGGCGGTCGCGCGGCCGCGGCAGGTCGACGGCGATCTCATCAAAAATGCGGCCGGGTCGTAGGCGCATCACCATGATGCGATCAGCCAGCACGATTGCCTCATCGACGTCATGCGTGACCAGCATCAGAGTCGGCTTGGCGTCCGCCCACAGATCGAGCAGATGATCCTGCAAGTCGGTCCGGGTGAAAGCGTCGAGCGCCGAGAACGGCTCGTCGAGCAGGAGCACTTCCGGACGCGGCACCAGGGCCCGCGCGATGGCGACGCGTTGCGCCTGGCCGCCAGACAATTCGCGCGGCCACATCCCGGCTTTGTCGGCGAGGCCGACGCGCTTGAGCGCGGCGGCGACACGCTCCGCCCGCTCCGGCTTCGGCCGGTCGCCGAGACCAAAGCCGACATTGTCGGCAACTTTCAGCCAAGGCAGCAACCGCGGCTCCTGGAAGATGACGCCGATCTTCTCATGCGGCGCGCCAATCCGCTCACCGTCCAAGAACACCGCGCCTTCGCTGGCCGGATCGAGTCCGGCGATGGCGCGCAACAGCGTCGATTTTCCGCAGCCCGAGCCGCCGATCACGGCGACGATCTCGCCGAGCTCGACCTCGAGCGACACACCGCCGAGCGCGTGCACGCCATTGGGATAAGTCTTACCGATTCGATCGAGCACAAGCATGGCTAAGCATGGTCAATATCAAATTCGGCGTGCGCGACGATCCCGGATCTGCAGCGCATCATTTCCTGCCGCGCTGCGCCCGTGATAAAGGCCTCAATCATGCCGCACCACATCTTCCCAGCGCAGGAATGGCGCCGCCGCGAGCGCGATCAGCCAATCGGTGGCTTTGCCGACAATCGCGAAGGCGACGATGGCGGCGACGATCTCGGCTGGTTTGCCGAGCTGCTGACCGTCGATCAACAGATAACCAAGCCCCTCGGAGGCTCCCATGAGTTCGGCGGCGACCACGAACATCCAGCCGAGCCCAAGCCCGGAGCGCAACGAAATCACATAGGCCGGCAGCACCGCCGGCAGCAAAATCCGCCGCACCATCGCGAAATCGGACAGCCGGAAGGCGCGGCCGACTTCGACCAGCTTGCGATCGACCGATTGGATCGCGCCCATCAATCCCAGATAGACCGGGAAAAACACGCCGACCGCGATCAGCGTCACTTTCGAGGCCTCGAAAATCCCGAGCCAGAGGATGAACAGCGGTACCCAGGCAATCGAAGGGACCGCGCGCAGCGCCTGCAGGCTGGGATCGAGCAGGCGCCGCAGCGTCGTCGAATAACCGGTCACCGCGCCGACGATCGTTGCGACCACGGCGCCGATGGCGAAACCGGCGGCGACCCGCGACAAAGTCACCAAAGTGTCGCGCTGCAATTCACCAGTGCGAGCAAGGTCGACGAAAGTCCAGAAGATGACGGACGGCGGCGGCGCCAACCGCCCGCTCGTCCAGCCGAGCCGCACGATGATTTCCCATGCCAGCGCCAGCGTCACCGGCACAATCAGACCTAAAGCCGGCCGTATCAACCGCGTGCGGCGGCTCGGCGCCGACCGTTCCTGCGCCGGACTGCGTTGCGCGGCGATGGTCATGGCGACAACAGACATGGTGAACCGGGCAAATGCAATGTGACCAAAATTACCTCTCCCCGCATGCGGGGAGAAGGAGCACATTCTCACGCGCTGACGAAGCGATCGTCGATCAGATCGTCGAGCGCTTTTTTCACGTCAACATTCGCCGCTATGACGCCAGCCTGTTGCAACGCCAGTCCGGCCTTGAGGATGGTGTCGCGCTGCGGCGCGCCGATACGATTGAAGGTTAGCTCGGTGCGCTCCTTGAGCTGAATGTCGACCACCGCGTCGGGCAGCTTGGTCGCCTCCACGAACACCCGCTTCTCGTCATTGTAGTTCGCCAGGGAATATTTACGCGCCGTCTCGTATACCGCGAGCACCCGGCGCGCCAGTTCGGGATAACTTGTCAGAAATTCCTCGCGGGCGTTGAGGATGCCGTAAGTGTTGGCGTCCTTGTTACGATAAAACAGCCGCGCGCCATCCTCGACCTGCGCCGCCGCCATCATCGGATCGAGGCCGGCCCAGGCGTCGACGTCGCCGCGGATCAGCGCGGTCTTGCCATCGGGGTGTTGGAGCAGCACCTCGCTGATGTCTTTCTCGCTCATGCCGACCGAGAGCAAGGCGCGCACCAGGAAAATGTGCGGATCGGTGCCGCGCGTCACCGCAACGCGTTTGCCTTTGAGGTCCTCGATCTTGGCGATCGGCGTGTCTTTTCTGGTCACCAAAGCCGTCCATTCCGGCCGGGAATAGACGTAGATCGATTTGATCGGATTGCCGTTGATCTTGCCGAGCAGCGCCGCCGAACCCGCGGTCGAGCCGAAGTCGATCGAGCCGGCGTTTAAAAACTCAAGCGCCTTGTTCGAGCCGAGCGTCTGCACCCAGCGGATGCCGATGCCTTCTTTGGCGAATTCTTTTTCGAGGAGGCCCTTGTCCTTGAGCACCATGGAGACCGGATTGTAGGTCGCCCAATCGATGCGGATCTCCGCCGGCTTGTCGGCGGCGTGGGCCGGCCGGTGAAAAGCGAGCGGCGCGAACGCGACGCCTGCGGCGCTGGCAAGCAAGTTGCGGCGACTGAGCATTTTTGGGACCTCCACATTATGTTTTTTCCATAAGAGGGCATTTGTGGCGCGTCAATCGGAAAAAATAACCACAAATAAGTGAAATTATAGAATAACCCATTCTCGGTCAGCCCACGCG
>CATPBC010000019.1 GCA_955652195.1 uncultured Xanthobacteraceae bacterium
ACTGGCGGACAAGTCTCGCCTCGATGATCATGCCGGCTTTTGTGCTCGGCAACGCGATTGCCGCGGTTCTGATGCGGCACACCCGCAGCGCCATGCTGCACGTTCTCGAAAGCGACTATATCCGCACTGCTCGCGCCAAAGGACTGCTCGAACGAAGTGTCATTCTCAAGCATGCGCTGCGAAACGCATTGACGCCGGTCATTACGCTCGGAGCACTCGAATTCGGCACTTTGCTTTCGGGCGCCGTTCTCACCGAACAGATTTTCACGATTCCCGGATTTGGTAAGTTGATCGTCGACGCCGTGTTCAATCGCGATTACGCGGTGGTCCAGGGCGTCGTGCTGGTGACGGCAACCACCTATATGGGCCTCAATCTCTTGGCGGATATGGCCTACATCCTGGTCAACCCGCGATTGCGCAGTTGAGCGATGGCGGAAGCGGCGCTCACGACGATTGGCGGCGCGACGCAAGATGAAGGCGTCGAGACCCCTGCCTCGCGCGCAACACGCCGGCTGTTGCGCCGCAAGGGAGCGATGTTGGGTCTCGCCATTATCGCGGTTTTTGTTGCCATTGCTCTGCTTGCGCCGTTGATCTCCCCTTATGATCCGCAACAGCAGACGTGGAGCGCCGTGCGCAAGGCGCCATCTGCGTTGCACTGGTTCGGCACCGACGATGTCGGCCGCGATGTGCTCGCACGCGTGATTTATGGAGCACGCGCCTCGCTATTGGCCGGAGTTATTTCGGTCGCTATCGCGATATTCGTCGGCTTGCCCATCGGGCTGATCTCCGGTTATCTGGGCGGCTTCATTGACGCGCTCTTCAGCCGCATCACCGATGCGATGTTGGCCTGTCCCTTTCTCATTCTTGCCATCGCGCTGGCCGCTTTTCTGGGGCCAAGCCTCGGCAATGCCATGATCGCAATCGGCATTACGACGACGCCGATCTTCGTGCGGCTGACGCGCGCTCAGGTGATGGCGGTAAAGGTCGAGGACTATGTCGAGGCCGCGCGCTGCGTCGGCAATCCGCACTGGCGCATTGCGCTCATTCACATCCTGCCGAATATTTTGCCCGCGTTATTGGTGCAGGCGACGCTTTCCATCGCCGCCGCGATCATAGCCGAGGCGACGCTGTCCTTCCTCGGCCTTGGCCAGCAACCGCCCGCACCCTCTTGGGGCAGCATGCTCAATGCCGCGCAACGCTTTCTGGTCAATGCGCCGTGGATCGCAGTCTGGCCAGGGCTGGCAATTTTTCTCACCGTTCTTTCCTTCAACCTGCTCGGCGATGGCCTGCGCGACGCGCTCGATCCGCGCTCGCGTTGAGCGATTATCGACCGGCTTTCGGAAGATAGCTTTGGCGGCGCTTCGCGGCGGATAGCCGGCTACGGCGTTTTGGTCTGCTCGCGCGAAAGCCGGCATCCCCGATGGACTCTCACAGCCATACTAGAGCGGGATGAGATTTTGTTGAGTCGTCATCCCGCTCTAGCTTTTTGTTTGAGCATGATCTTTTCCGAAAACCGGTTCCCACTTTTCGGGATCATGCCTTAATGACCTAGACGGGCCGAATTTTGTGCAGGAAGCTAGCCCGACCAGCGCGGAAATTGGAGGTCAGTCATGCCCAATTACGACGCGATCATTATTGGTACTGGGCAGGCCGGGCCGGCCTTGGCGCGGCGACTGGTCGCCGCCGGCTCGAAGGTCGCGATCATCGAACGCAAGCTGTTCGGCGGCACATGCGTGAATACCGGCTGCACGCCGACTAAGACGCTAATAGCGAGCGCATACGCCGCACATATTGCGCGCCGCGCCGCCGACTATGGCGTCACGATTGCCGGAGCGGTCAAGGTCGACATGAAGGCCGTCAAGGCGCGCAAGGACGCCGTTGTCGCTCCGTCGCACAACAAGGTCGAGCGATCGCTCAAGACGCTGGCAGGATGCACCGTTTACGAGAGCCATGGCCGCTTTGTCGCCGAAAAGAAAGTAGCAGTGAACGGTTCGGAGCTCGCGGCCGATCGCATTTTCATAAATGTCGGCGCGCGCGCGGCAATTCCTCCGATTCCCGGCCTCGACCGGGTTCCCTATCTCACCAATAGCTCGATGATGGACATCGATTTTCTTCCGCCGCATCTCATCATCCTGGGCGGCAGTTACATCGGTCTTGAATTCGCGCAGGCCTATCGCCGTTTCGAAAGCGAAGTAACCGTGATCGAACTCGGGCCGCGCCTGATCGCACGCGAGGACGCAGACGTCTCGCAAGCTGTCGCCGATTTCCTTAAGGGCGAAGGCATCGACGTGCGCGTGGACAGCAAGGTGATCGATGTGGAGAAGCAGGGAAACGCGATCGGCGTGAAGATCGAATCGGCGGGCAAGATTTCACAGGTCGTTGGCACGCATGTGCTGGTTGCGATCGGCCGGCGGCCGAACACAGACGATCTTGGCCTCGACAAGGCCGGCATCGCCACCGATGCGCGCGGTTATATCCAGGTGGACGATCAGTTGCGCACTAACGTCTCCGGTATCTGGGCGATGGGCGACTGCAATGGCCGCGGCGCGTTCACGCATACGTCGTGGAACGATTTCGAGATCGTGGCGGCCAACCTTCTCGACAACGATCAAAGGCGCGTGAGCGACCGCATTACCGCCTACGCGCTCTACACCGACCCGCCGCTCGGCCGCGCCGGGATGACGGAAGCGGAAGTTCGCAAGACCGG
>CATPBC010000020.1 GCA_955652195.1 uncultured Xanthobacteraceae bacterium
CAGCCCTGCACGACGCGGCCGCCGATCAGCGTCAGCATGTTCGGCGAGGCCGCGCAGAGGAGCGAGCCGACCATGTAGACCACGAGCCCGATCAGCATCGCGGCGCGCCGCCCGTGGATATCGGCAAACTTGCCGTAGAGGGGCGTGAGCGCGGTCGACGCGATTAGAAAGGCCGTGATCAGCCACGGCAGATTGTGCACTTGGCCGAGATCGCGGCCAATCGTCGGCAGCGCGCTCGCCAGCACCGATTGATCGACCGAGCCGAGAAACACCGGCAGCATCATGCTGATTGCGATGAGCCGCTTCTCGCGATGGCTCAAATCGGCAGGCGCGGCATGCGGCGTCGACACGGCAGGCGGCGCTGAATGCGCGAAGGCGGCATCGGCGGCAATCGCCGGTCTCGGCCGCTCGGCGCTGCCGCTGCGCGAGTCATTCATGAAAAGATCATACGCCGCGCGGTTCTTCCTTGAAGCATGATCTTGTCCGAAAACCGGCATTCCACTTTTCGGGATCATGCTTGACCCGCAGCGTTCCCGGCGGAACGAGGATGAAAGCAATAGCGGCAAAGTGAGCCGCTGTCATTTGTGCGATAAGAATTGCTGACCTGTGCGTATGCATGGCAGCTCACTTTGCGGCAGATACATGTGCTATACCGCACGAACTTAACCGTCATGCGGTGTCGCCCCGCCGCGCTTTGTATTCGATGGAGACAACGCCATGAAAATCAGCGCGCGCAACAAGCTCCAAGGGAAGATCATCGAGGTGAAGAAAGGCGCGACGACCGCCCATGTGCGTCTCGAAATAGCGCCAGGCCAGATCATCACCGCTTCGATCACCAACGAAGCCGTCGAGGAGTTAGGGCTCAAGCTCGGCGCTAAGGCCAGCGCCGTCATCAAGGCCTCCGACGTCATGATAGCGATCGATTAGGAGCGCGCAGTGAAATCTGCCGCTATCGTCCTTGCCGTCTGCGTAGCCGCCGGGCCGGCGCTGGCGCAGGAACCGGTCGGTTGTGACAAGTTCAAATGGCCGCTCGACAAGGAACGCGCGACGCTTGCCGGCAGCGATCTGCCGAAAGTCGCCTCGAGTAGCCGCGTGAACTGGCCGATCCCGTTCGCCACGGCCGTCACGCTTGTGCCGCTTGCCGAGGCCAAGCTTCCGATGGCGCCGGAGCGCGCGCCGAAATCGAACGAGAGTTTTGCCGGCTTCATTCAATCGCCGGCGCCGGCCAAAGCCGCCACCTACAAGATCACGTTATCGTCCGCAGGCTGGATCGACGTCGTGCAGGACGGCCGAAGGGTGCAATCGATCACCTCGACCGGCGTCAGGGGCTGCGACGGCGTGCGCAAAAGCGTGAAGTTCGACTTGGCGGCGACGCCCTTTACCATCGAACTCAGCGGCATCGAAGCGAACACGATCGCGATCGCGATCACCAGCGAGTGAGGCAAAACGTCTACCGCCAACGTCACTGCTTGAGCGTGTTGGCGACCTTGAAACTCGCCTCGGTCTTGCCCCTGATCTCGTCGAGCGTCACATCGGGCGCAAGTTCGACCAAGGTCAGCCCGCCGCCGTTCCTGTCGAGCATGAATACGCCGAGGTCGGTGATCACCATGTCGACCACGCCGGCGCCGGTGAGCGGCAGGGTGCAGCGCTGCTTGAGCTTGGACTCGTCCTTCGCCGAGTGCTCCATCACCACGACAACCTTCTTGACGCCGCCGACAAGATCCATGGCGCCGCCCATGCCTTTGACCATCTTGCCCGGGATCATCCAATTGGCGAGGTCGCCATTTTCGGCAACCTGCATGGCGCCGAGGATGGCGATATCGATATGGCCGCCGCGGATCATGGCGAAAGAATCCGCCGAATTGAAATAGCTCGTCGTGGGCAGCTCGGTGACGGTCTGCTTGCCGGCATTGATGAGATCGGCGTCCTCGTCGCCCTCGAAAGGGAACGGCCCGGTGCCGAGCATGCCGTTTTCCGATTGCAGCTGGACACTTATTCCAGGCGGAATGTAATTCGACACTAGCGTCGGAATCCCGATGCCGAGATTGACGTAAAATCCGTCTTGAAGCTCTTTGGCGGCGCGCGACGCCATCTGCTCGCGGTTCCAAGGCATGCGATTTTGATTCCCCTTTAGACTTCGACGCCGGTTCCGGCCGGCGCGTCGGCGCTCTGCCGCTTGCGCACGGTGCGCTGCTCGATGTGTTTGATCGCATTCGGCACGTGCACGATGCGTTGGACATAGATCCCCGGCGTAACGATGTGATCGGGATTGATATCGCCAGGCTTCACCAGTTGCTCGACTTCGGCCACCGTCACCTTAGCTGCGGTCGCCATCGGTGGATTAAAATTCCGCGCGCTCTTGCGGTAAACGAGATTGCCCTCGCTGTCGCCGCGGTACGCGTGAACGATCGCAAGGTCGGCGACCAGGCCGCGCTCCATGACATAACGATGGCCGTCGAAGTCGTGGGTCTCCTTGCCTTCGGCGATCTGCGTGCCGACGCCCGTCCTGGTGAAGAATGCGGCAATGCCGGCGCCGCCGGCGCGAATGCGCTCCGCCAGCGTGCCTTGCGGATTGAATTCGATCTCGAGCTCGCCGGCGAGATATTGCTGCATGAAGGTTTTGTTCTCCCCGACATAAGAGGAGATCATCTTCTTGATCTGGCGGGTATCGAGCAGAATGCCGAGCCCTTTGCCGTCGGTCCCACAATTGTTTGAGACCACGGTGAGGTTTTTCACCCCCGAATCGCGGATCGCCAGGATCAAAGTTTCCGGAATGCCGCACAGGCCGAAACCGCCGGCCATGATCATCATGCCGTCCTTGAGCAATCCGGCCAACGCGGACCGCGCGTCCGCATAGACCTTGTTCATGTCCGCTCCATTTCTAGTGTCTCGATTCCGAAGTTCGCAAGTATGTGCGGGCGCCTCTGATGCGAACTTCGGAATCAAAGGGATACTAGAATTTATAATTCTAGTGTGGTTTTTGGATTTGAAGTTCCTATCCGAGTTGGCCGCTTAATTGTAGGAACTTCAAATCCGCCACACTAGCGATGCCCCCGTTACAGCGATAGCAGGGCTACGCATAATGGTACGGACGAAAAGGTCAACCGCCGGACGGATAGGAATATGCGCTGACAATCGGCAGTTGGATCTGCGGATGCGGATAATAATTCCAGACCACGTACATCGCGGCGAATAGGATCGCCGCGAGCAGCGCTCCGCCGACCCGGTTACGAAAAGAAATCAGGCCGCCCAGCAAGGCCGCGACGAAAGCAAAGACTGCCATTATTGCCACGTAAAGCCAGTTCACGGTCGAAAAATCGATGGCCATCGTTTGCTCCTGCCCCAACAATAACAGGATTTAGCTTAGCCGAGACCGGCGCGACGCGCGAGATGAAATTGCGTGCACATTCCGCCATTGGCGGCCGGTCGTGCAGGAAGATATAAGTCGCTCGCAAGTCGCAAGCCGCGGAACGCAGATGTCATTCGCGCAGGTCGATTATCTGCAGAAGAACCGTTTTTCCAGCACGCGCTTTGTCGAAGCGGCGGACCTGCTCGATAAGATCAAGGCGATTAAAAGCCCCCGAAGAACAGGACCTCATCCGCCGTGCCGCCGCCATGCAAGACGCCGCCATGCGCGCGGCGTTCGCCGCGGTCGAGCCTGGAATGGCACGGCCCAATCGACATTTACGTTAACGCCGCCGATTTTTGTCCGCAGTTTGCGCCAAAAAATCCGCAATTCCGCCACCACGCGGTCACGCTGCCTGTGCCCTATGGGCCACGCCGCGCATGATTTTAATGTGATTTTCGCGTTACATCATAGATACCGCGCGAAGCACGGCGGCCACCTCTGGAATCGGCGGAGGATATTGTGTCGAACTTTCGTATTATTTGTGTCGCGGCATTGGCATCACCTCTTGTGCTGATTGCCGGTGCTGCGATCGCACAGAGCGTCACTGATCAATCTGGCAAACCTCTTGCCGGCTTACGGCCGCCGCATGAGCATCACAAGCTCGCGCACGCTAAAACCGGCCCCGCCAAATCTCAGCACAACGCGACACCGAAGGTTGCGCACAAGCCTGCGAAACGGAGATCGGTGGTCGCGGCAAGTTCAACGGCAGAAGTCCCGCGACGTGTCGCAAAAAATAATTCGCATATCGCAAATTCACGCATCACAAATTCACCCATCACTTGGCCGAGCGCCGAACCTGGTGCAGCTGAAGAGTCGAGCACGCCGCAAACTGCACTACAGTTCGCAACCGAGGACACCGCTTCAAACACCGCACCCGCGACGGCTACCGCGACCGCAACCACGGCGAAAGCAAAAACTGTCGCGACCGATGAACGCAAGGATTCCGCTGCCGTCGATATGCGGCCGACGGCAAGCAAACTGGTGCAGACGGAGCGCTTCGAAGCGCCTGCTGCAAGCCAGATCTCAAGCCAGGCGCCAACCGAAATGCCAAACCAGGCAGCAAGTCCAGCGTCAAGTCCGGCGCCAACTCAGACGCTAATCGCCGCACCGGCGCGTCAGGAAATAACTCCCGCGAACCGTGCTTCTTCGACCGCCTCGATTCTGGTTACGCTCGCCGGCGCAATCACTGCTGGTTTGGTCGGATGGTTGACGTTCGGTTTTGGCTCGGCGCGCACGATCCGTGTCAGCCGCGAACCGGCAGCCCCTATCCGGTATTTGCCGTTCGTACCACTTCGCTGACCGCGGCCGCACGACGTTTGAGCGAATTGAACAGCTCGAAAGCCTCTTTCGGCGTCATGTTCTTGTGCACAACGGCGGCCACTGCTGCGATCATCGCCTGCGGCGCCTCGGATTGGAAAATGTTGCGGCCCATATCGACGCCGGCGGCGCCCTGCTGCACCGCATTGTAGGCCATCGTCAGCGCCTCGAGCTCGGCAAGCTTTTTGCCGCCGGCCATCACGATCGGCACCGGACAGGAAGCGGTGACCGTCTCAAAGCCGTCTTCGACGAAATAGGTTTTGACATATTGCGCGCCGAGCTCCGCGATGATCCGGCAGGCGAGCCGGAAATATTTGGCGTCGCGCACCATGGTCTTGCCGACCGCGGTGATGCCCATGACGGGGACCCCGGCGCGCAGGCCGGCATCGACCAACCGCGTCATGTTGTGCACCGAGCGCGTCTCATGCTCGCCGCCGATGAACACCTGGATGCCGACGCCGGCCGCGTTCAAACGCACCGCATCGTCCATATCCATCGCGATCTGCTCATCCGAAAGTTCATCGCGCAGAATGCTGGGCCCGCCGCTCGCACGCAGCACCATCGGCTTCTGGCAATGCGCCGGGATCACCGAGCGCAATATGCCGCGCGTGCAGAACAAAGCGTCACAGGACGGCAACAGCGGCACGATCGAAAGATCGATGCGTTCGAGGCCGGTGGTCGGACCTTGGAAATAACCGTGGTCGACGGCGAGCATCACGGTGCGCCCGGAAGCGGGATCGAACACGCGCGCCAGCCGGTTCTTCATTCCCCAATCGAGCTGATGCGAACCTTTCAGATAGAAGCCCGGCGTCGCTTGGGGCTGGTCGGGAGCGTAGCGTTGGCCTTCTTGATCGGCTTCAGGCATGGCACTGTCGTTGAGTTGCAAAGTTTACGCCGTCAATTCTGATCGGCTGCCGCGCGCCAAAAAGGATTTATGGCGCAGAAGCCGCGGTTGCCGGTGAGCACGGCCGGTGTGCAGTCCTCGGCGGTATCATATTCACAGTCCCAGTTGAGGGCGTCGGAGCCCTGATTGGTAACGGCGCACCATCGTGAATTGCCATAAAGGCCGGCATGGCTGGCCGCGACGTTTAAGAATATGGCAGCCGCGAGAGCCGCAATCGCGCCGACCAATTTGGCAAGGACGATTTTCACGCGCGGCACTCTAGGGCGTCAGTTGCGAAAAGCAAACGCGCCGCCGTCCCCAGCGAGTCTATGCAAAAAGCCGCAGAAAATGCTGCGCAGGCGGCTCGGAAAGACGCTCGCGGTGCAGTGGCCGCGGATCATGTTTGCCCTTGCTTTGTTCTCTATTTGTTCTAGTATTAGGTTTAAGAAACATACCCGGAATAAGGATGGGTTATTCCAGACCGGGAAGGATGTTAAATGCTTGTGAGTACAGCATTTCCGTCTCTGTCCCTAATACCAGACCGGGCTGCCGTTTTGACCCAATTGCGCGGCCTGCTGGCACGACAAGCGGGCTGGCGTGAGGACGTGAATGCGACGCTGCCTTTCGGCCTAGCGGCACTCGATTCGCATCTGCCGAATGGCGGCCTCGCCTGCGGCGCACTCCATGAGATCGTTCCGACAACGCAAGCGGCGCTGCCGGCCGCGTTCGGTTTTGTGGTGGCTATATTGGCCCGATTATCTTCGTCTTATGGAGTCGGCTTGGCGGATAGCGAGCGCATGGATGCTCACTGTCTCCCCCATGGTTTCCCAAATGGTCCCCCATATGGGACCGAGCGGCGAATCGTTTTTGTCATGCCGGCCCATGCCCTGCGCCAATGCGGCCGCCTGTCCGGACATGGCCTCAAGAGTCTAGGTCTCAATCCGCGCCGCGCGATCCTGATCGAGACGGCGCATTGGCAAGACTCGCTATGGGCCCTGGTGGAAGCGCTGCGCTCGCAAGCGCCGCAAGCCGCCGCCGGAATGATCGATAGGATCGATCTGAAGACCAGCCAGAAACTGCATCTCGCCGCCGTCGATGCCGGCTTGCCGTTGTTGCTGCTGCGTCCTTCGCAAACGCTGGAATCAAGCGCCGCGGCAACGCGCTGGCGGATCGATGCGGCGGCCGGCGCGCGCGACCGTTTCGGCAGTTACGCGCGCGCGCGATGGCAAGTGCAGCTTGAACGCTGCCGCAATGGACGGTCGGGTGAATGGGTAGTGGAGTACGATCATGTCGCGCATCGTTTCAGTCTGGTTGCCGCGCTGGCCGATCTATCGCTTTCTCGCGGTGCAGGCGATCAGTCCCGTCGGCAAGCCAATCGATCCTGAGCGGCCGCTCGTCCTTGCCATTGCCGCAACCGGAGGTCCGCGCATCGCCGCCATGAATGAGGCGGCGGAGAATGTCGGAATTGCGATTGGCGATCCGGTGGCCGATGCGCGCGCCAAAGCGGATAGTCTGCAAGTGCGCGCCGCCGACAGCGGCGCCGATGATGCCGCGCTGCGCCGCCTTACTTTATGGGCGACACGCTACACCCCAACCGCCTCGCCGTGGTGCAGGGAACCTTGGAGCGAGGAAAATGGCGCCGACGGTTTTTTCCTCGACATCGAAGGTGCCGCGCATCTGTTCGGCGGCGAGGAAAGCCTCCTCGCCGATCTTGCCGGCCGGCTTAATCGCTTCGGATTGCTAGCACGGCTTGCTATCGCCGCTACCCCCGGCATGGCCTGGGCCTTGTCACACTTTAATGCCGCACCCCAATCCATCCTGCCCTCGGGCAACGAAGCCGCTGCGATCGCTGCAATGCCGATCAAAGCCTTGCGGCTCTCGGGCGAAAGCCGCGCAGTGCTGCGCCGGCTCGGCTTCAAATCCGTGGGTACGTTGATGGATAAGCCGCGTGCACCTTTGGCGGCACGCTTTTCCGACGAACTACTGCGGCGGCTCGATCAAGCGCTCGGCCGTATCGACGAACCACTCATTCCGGTGACGGCGCCGCCGGTCTATCACAGCCTGAATTATTTGCTCGAACCGATCATCAGCCAGCAGGCAATCGTCGCTCGCGCCTGCCGTTTAATGCAAAACCTGGTGCATGTGCTCGTGCGCGATCAGGTCGGAGCGCGCGCGCTGAGATTAAGCCTTTATGGGCTCGATGGCGCAGTCGAGACGATCGATATCGGACTGACCGCGCCGACGCGCAGTGTGGCGCATGTGGCGCGGCTGATCGATCTCAAGCTCGATACGCTGGCGGCAATGCAGGATGCCGGCTTTGGCTTCGAGGCAATCGGCCTTGCCGTCACGCGCGTCGCGCCGATGCCGGCGCGGCAGATTGACTCAAATATCGATCGTCACCTTCAGCTGCGAGCGACAGCTGAGAATGACGATGACATTGCGGCTTTGATAGACGCGCTGCGGCAGCGGCTCGGTTCCAATCGTGTGCGGCAGTTCGAAGCCGTCCCCAGCCATATTCCCGAACGCGCGGAAAAGCTGACTGAGGTCAATGGCAAAACATTTCAATCCGCCCCTCCCCGTTCAGAAGACAGCTACTGGCTGCTTGCGGACGACAAAACGCGTCCGCTGTTACTTTTGCCGCAAGCCGAACCGGCCGAAGTCACCGCGCTCGTCCCCGAAGGTCCGCCGCGGCGTTTGCGCTGGCGCGGGGTGACTTACGACATCACCGGCGCGCAAGGTCCGGAACGGATCGCCGAGGAGTGGTGGCGCAATCCCTCACCCTACCCTCCTCCGCAAGCGGGGGAGGGAAAGGAAGGGAGCCTTACCCGCGATTACTATTTCGTCGAGGACGGCGAAGGCCATCGCTTCTGGCTCTACCGTGAAGGCCTTTACGGCCGCGAAACCGCGGCGGCGCGCTGGTTCGTGCATGGCTTGTTTGCTTGAGTTGGCCTGTTTGCCTGAGTTTGTTCGCGTGAGAATGTAAATGAGCGCGTATGCCGAGCTCGCTGTAACAACTAATTTTTCCTTCCTTCGCGGCGCCTCGCATCCGCAGGAAATGGTGGCCCGCGCCGATGATCTCGGACTGACCGCTATCGGCATCGCCGACCGCAATTCTTTTGCCGGCGTGGTCCGCGCCTATGACGAAGCGAAAAAGCGAAAAATAAAACTCTTAATCGGCACGCGCCTGGTGACCAGCGATGGCTTCGAAGTGCTGGCCTACCCAACCGATCGCACCGCCTATGGCCGGCTCTGCCGCCTGATCACCGCCGGCAATCTCAAAGCAAAGAAAAGCGAATGCCATCTGAGTTTCGCGGAGATTCTTAATGCCACCGAAGGTCAGATTTTTATCGTGCTGCCGCCAGCAGAGCTGACTTATGGAAGTGATTCAATTTCCGCTCATCCCCGCGAAAGCATTCTAGAAAAAATAACCTCCCCCTGGAGGGGGGAGGTCGACGCGCGCAGCGCGGCGGGTGGGGGTGATGCGACGGCGCCGCTGGTCACCCCACCCCGGCCGCTTCGCGGCCGACCCTCCCCCTCCAGGGGAGGTTTTGGAGTCTTCACCACCCGCCTTATCGCCTTAGTCCGCGCGGCGCCGGGACGCACATTCCTTGCCGGCGTGCATTATCATCGCGGCGACGAGTCGCGCCGGCTCGGTCTGTTGGCCGAACTCGGCGCCCGATGTGGCGCGCCGCTCGTTGCGGTCAATGACGTGCTCTATCACACGCCGGAGCGCCGGCCGCTCGTCGACGTGCTCACCTGCATCCGGAAGAAATGCACCATCGCCGCAGCCGGCTTGCGGCTGTCGGTCAATGCCGAGCGGCATCTCAAAGCGCCGGCGGAAATGGCGCGGCTGTTCGCCGCCTTTCCCGACGCCATTGCCCGCACTCTCGCCATCGCTCAATCCTGCCGTTTCTCGCTTAGCGAACTCAAATACGAATATCCCGACGAGCCGGTGCCGCCGGGCAAGACCGCCCAGCAGCATCTGGAGGATCTTACCTGGGTGGGAGCGCAGGAGCGCTACCCGAAAGACAAATATCCCAACGGCATTCCCGACGATGTTCGGAAGCGGCTTAACGACGAACTCGCGCTCATCGGCAAACTCGATTATGCGCGCTACTTCCTCACCGTACATGACGTGGTTTCCTTCGCGCGAACCCAGGACAAGGAAATCCTCTGCCAAGGCCGCGGCTCGGCGGCCAATAGCGCGGTCTGCTTTTGTCTCGGCATCACTTCGGTCAATCCGGACAAGAGCAATCTCTTGTTCGCCCGGTTCATTTCCGAAAATCGCAGCGAGCCGCCCGATATCGATGTCGATGTCGAACATGAGCGGCGCGAAGAGGTCATTCAATACATTTACCGGCGCTACGGCCGCCATCGCGCGGCGATCTGCGCCACAGTCGTGCATTACCGCTCCCGCGGCGCCATCCGCGAGGTCGGCAAAGCCTTAGGCTTGACCGAAGACGTGACCGCCGCGCTGGCTAAGACGGTGTGGGGTTATGGCGATGGCTATCCCGACGATCACATCCGCCAAGCCGGCCTCGATCCATCAAATCCGACGATCCGGCAGGCCGCTGCGCTCGCCGACGAACTGATCGGTTTTCCGCGCCATCTCTCGCAGCATGTCGGCGGCTTCGTACTCACGCGCGCGCCGCTCGATGAGACGGTCCCGATCGGCAATGCCGCCAACGACGATCGCAACATCAACGAATGGGACAAAGACGAGATCGACACGCTG
>CATPBC010000021.1 GCA_955652195.1 uncultured Xanthobacteraceae bacterium
CAAAGAGGTCGCCGATGCGCTGAAGCGGTCAGGGCATTGGAAGGACGACTACGGCCGCCAAGCTGGAACGTCCGGTAGCGGAGCCATCAAATGAGCGTCGAGCTCCGCATAGCGGCGGCAACGGACGACCGCCGAGTGATTATGACCCCGCAAGAAAAGCGCGCTCGATGATTCCCGAATTGGGCCACTACGCGCTGATGCTGGCCCTCGGGCTGGCGCTAATCCAGGCAACAATGCCGATCATCGGCACAAGGACCAACGATCCGGTCTTGATGAGCATGGCCGCGCCGACGGCTCTCGCGCAATTTGCCTTCGTCGCAATGGCCTTTACCGCGCTCGCCACTTGCTACGTCATTTCCGATTTTTCCGTTCTCAATGTGTTCGAGAACTCCAATTCGCAAATGCCTTTCATCTATCGGCTTACCAGCATCTGGGGGAACCACGAAGGATCGATGATGCTGTGGGTGTCGATCCTTGCGCTTTTCGGCGCGTTGGTCGCCGTCTTCGGCAACAATCTGCCTATGGCGCTCAAGGCCAACGCGCTCGCCGTCCAGGGCTGGATTGCGGCCGCGTTTCATCTGTTCATTCTGACCACGTCCAATCCGTTCGTCCGCATTCCGCAAGCACCATTCGAGGGCCGCGATCTCAACCCGATCCTGCAAGACCCTGGCCTCGCTTTTCATCCGCCGCTGCTTTATCTGGGCTATGTCGGTTTCTCGATCGCATTCTCCTTTGCCATCGCCGCGTTGCTGGAAGGGCGCATCGATGCCGCTTGGGCGCGCTGGGTTCGACCGTGGGTGCTCGGCGCATGGATGTGCCTGACGCTCGGCATCGCCGGCGGATCGTACTGGGCCTATTACGAACTCGGTTGGGGCGGTTTCTGGTTTTGGGATCCGGTCGAGAACGCTTCGTTAATGCCGTGGCTCGCCGGAACCGCGCTGTTGCATTCCGCGGTCGTCATGGAAAAGCGCGGCGCGTTGAAAGTTTGGACGATCCTGCTCGCGATCATCACTTTCTCGCTGTCGCTGATCGGAACTTTCCTGGTGCGTTCGGGCGTGCTGACATCGGTTCACGCCTTTGCCACCGATCCGATGCGAGGCGTGTTTATTCTCGCCATCTTGGTGGTCTTTATCGGTGGCGCGCTCGCACTGTATGGCTGGCGCGCACCGCTTCTCAAGCAAGGCGGCTTGTTTGCCCCGATTTCGCGCGAAGGCGCATTGGTGTTCAACAATCTCTTTCTCACTACGGCCTGCGCCACGGTATTTGTCGGCACGCTTTATCCGCTCGCGCTTGAAGCGCTCACCGGACAAAAGATCTCCGTGGGTCCGCCATTCTTCAACGCGACTTTCGGTCCGCTGTTTATCCCTTTGATGGTGGTGATGCCGTTTGGACCGCTCATGGGGTGGAAGCGCGGCGACTTGCTGGGCGCGGCGCAAAGGCTGTTGGCCGCGGCAATACTGGCGGCGCTGGCGATGGCGGCGGCATTCGCACTCAAACAAGGCGGGCCTGTCTTGGCGCCATTTGGAGCCGGAATCGCTGTCTTCGTCATGGCCGGCGCCATTACCGATATCGTGGAGCGCACGTTATTTTTGCGCGTGCCGTTTCGCGCCGCATTGCGGCGGGCCGTCGGCTTGCCGCGTTCGGCCTGGGGCACCGCATTTGCGCATTTCGGCCTTGGCGTCACGCTGCTGGGTATCGTCGCCGCGACCGCATGGGGCAGCGAGCGGATCGCCGAGATGAAAGTCGGCGACACTCTGGAGATCGCACATTACCGGCTCACCTTTGCTGGTTTGTTCAACCGGCAAGGTCCGAACTATCGCGACATGGTTGGCCGTTTTGTCGTCCACCGCATGAACGGTGACATACTCGGCGTCATGGAGCCGAGCCGGCGCAGCTTCCCGAGCCGCAACATGACGACTACCGAAGCGGCGCTGATGACGCGTGGCGTGAGCCAACTCTATCTCTCGCTCGGTGATCCGATGCAAAACGGCAACCTCGCGGTGCGATTGTACTTCAAACCGCAGGTGTTACTGATCTGGCTCGGCGCCATGATCATGTTCACAGGCGGCGCTTTATCGCTTTCGGACCGGCGGCTGCGTGTGGGTGCACCGCAGCCGGCCAAGGCGAGAATGGCGTTGCGAGCGGCGGAGTGAGCGTAATGAAACGTATCGCCTTCGTCCTTTTGCTCGCATTGTCATGGTCCTCATCATGGCCGTCATCATTGTCGGCAGCGGTGCAACCCGATGAGATTTTGACGAATCCGACGCTAGAAACCCGCGCGCGCACCTTGTCGCAACAACTGCGCTGCATGGTTTGCCAGAACGAATCGATCGATGAATCCGACGCGCCATTGGCGCGTGACTTGCGCGTTCTGGTCCGCGAGCGGCTCCAAGCGGGCGACAGCGACGCTCAAGTTCTCGATTTTCTGGTTGCACGCTACGGCGAGTTCGTGCTGCTCAAGCCGCGGTTGTCATGGCGCACAGCAGCACTGTGGGGCTTGCCGCCGGGACTTCTGCTTACCGGGATTGCGCTACTCGTTATCGGCGCCTGGCGCCGGCGAGGACAGGCGCAGGAGCCGGACGTGGCGAAGCTGACCGCGGCCGAGGAAACTCAGCTAAGGAGAATCTTGGCTGGGGGCGGCGGCTCGTAGCGCGAGCAGCTAACTTCGGAAAAGCCACACGAGGGCACCTGTCTGTGGCGCCGCCCCCGCGAAGCGTCATCTTGCCCAAGCGGTACTTACACAAAAATCAGCGCCATCCCTACATAACCCACTGATTTCACAAATTTATCTCAGTCGGCCTACATTACGAATTTTTAATGCTGCCGACAGAGCGCGGTAAGGCGCGCCGCACCATCTTCCAACACAAGACCCGCGGCCCCGCGGAACCATTGAATTGGAGATCACGCATGACGGGCAATTTCCGAGTGTCTCGCCGTACTCTGTCGGCGCGGCGAGTAGCGCTTTTGGCAACGACCATTGCCGGCATTGGCGCGGCCGCATTGGTCTTCTCACCCGGTACATACCCGCACAGCGCCCTCGCCGGCGCGGCCCAAGCGCAGAATTTGACTGAGAAGGTCCAGCAGCTGCCGCAACGGCCGGTCGGTTTTGCCGACATCGTCGAGAAGGTGAAGCCGGCGGTGATTTCAGTCCGCGTCAAGATCGATCGCCCGGCCGAATCGAGTCTCAGCGAAGACGATCTGCCGTTTCCGCCTGGTTCCCCGTTCGAGCGTTTCTTCAAGCGCTTTGGCGCACCGAACACACCGAGAGGCCATGAACAGATTACCGGCCAAGGCTCGGGCTTTTTCATTTCGCGCGACGGCTATGCCGTAACAAACAATCACGTCGTGCAGAATGCGGAGAATGTTCAGGTCACCACTGATGACGGCAAGACCTATACCGCAAAGGTGATCGGCAGCGATTCGCGGACCGATCTCGCGCTGATCAAAGTCGATGGCGACAATTTCCCGTTCGTGAAACTCGCGGAGAGTTCGCCGCGGGTCGGCGATTGGGTTCTCGCGGTCGGTAATCCGTTCGGTCTCGGCGGCACGGTCACGGCCGGCATCGTATCGGCGCGCGGTCGCGATATCGGCGCAGGTCCGTATGACGATTTCATTCAGATCGACGCGCCGGTGAACAAGGGCAACTCCGGCGGCCCGACTTTTGACGTCGACGGCAATGTCATCGGGGTTAACACCGCGATCTTTTCGCCGTCAGGCGGTTCGGTCGGCATCGCTTTCGCTATTCCAGCCGATACCGTCAAGAGCGTTGTCGCGCAGTTGCGCGACAAGGGCACCGTCACGCGCGGCTGGATCGGCGTGCAGATTCAGGCGGTAACACCGGATATTGCGGACGGCTTGGGACTGAAACAGGCGACCGGCGCCTTGGTGTCCGAGCCGCAAAAAGACAGTCCAGCCGCCAAAGCCGGCATTCAGAGCGGTGACGTCATCACGTCGCTGAACGATGCCCCGGTCCATGATCCACGCGAACTTGCCCGTAAGATCGGCACGATGACTCCCGGCACGACCGTCAAGCTCGGCGTGGTCCACAGCGGGGAAAGCAAAACGGTGTCGCTGACACTCGGCACCTTGCCGAACGATAAACAAGCCTCGAACGAGCAGAATCAGCGGGATCAACGCGAGGTGCCGGATAGCGATATGCCCAATCTGGGCCTCACGCTTGCACCTGCCAGCAAGGTTTCTGGCGCCGGCGGCGTTGGGGTTGCCGTGACTGCAGTCAGTGCCGGCGGCGTTGCCGCCGAGCATGGCTTCCAAATCGGCGATGTCATTTTGGAAGTAGGCGGCAAGCCTGTTTCGACGCCAGCGGACGTTCGCAAAAGCCTTGCCGAGGCGCGTGGTGAGGGCAAGCACACTGTATTGTTCAGAGTGAAGTCGAACGAGGGCACTAAATTCGTCGCGCTGCCGGTTGGCAACGCCTGAGCATGATAGCGTTGTTACAAGTTAGGTCATGCTCGAATGAATGATGGAGTCCGATTCTGCTCGTCCGAGCGAACCGGG
>CATPBC010000022.1 GCA_955652195.1 uncultured Xanthobacteraceae bacterium
CTTTTATTGAGCACGCCGTAGAGCCGGTGCGCCTCTTTCAGATAACGCTCCTCGGCATAGGGCGCCTTGCCCTTGTTGTATTTCACGAAGTGGTGGACCTGGCCGAACATCGGGCCCGGGCCGCCCATCTGCCACATCAGCCATTCGACGGTGCGGTAGCGCGCCTCGCCGCTCTTGGGCAGGAGCTTGCCGGTCTTGTCGGCGAGATAGATCAGGATCGCGCCGGATTCCATCAGGCTCATATTGTTGTCGCGGTCGACGATCGCGGGAATGCGGTTGTTCGGGCTGATCTTGAGAAATTCCGGCTTGAACTGCTCGTCCTTGCTGATGTCGACCGCATGCGCGGTGTAGGGCAAGCCAAGCTCTTCGAGTGCAATGGAGGCCTTGCGGCCGTTCGGGGTCGTCCAAGTGTAAAGATCAATCACGGTTTTGGTCCTTGTCGTGGCTGCGAATAAATTATGGAAGTCGTCATTGCGAGGAGCGAAGCGACGAAGCAATCCAGTCTCGCGCGAAAGACTCTGGATTGCTTCGCGGAGCTTGTCATCGGGCCGGCCACTTCGGGCCGGACCCGTTGGCTCGCAATGACATCACGCGGCGCTCTTCTTACCCCAAAGCCGCGCCGAGGCAATATCGGCGCCGTCGCGGATCGATTTGAGCTTGAGCCAGACCACCGGCTCGATCACCCATTCGCGCCGCGTGAAGGTACCGAAGCCGCAATCGCTCGACGCGATGACGCGCTCGCGGTCGCCGACCGCGGCGACGGCTTCTTCGATGCGGCGCGCCACCACTTCGGGATGCTCGACGAAATTGCTGGTGGTCTCGACCACGCCGGGAATGAGGATCATGTCTTTGGGGAACGGCACGCGCTTGAGCGCGGCATATTCGTGGGCGTGGCGCGGATTGGAGAATTCGATCGACAGCGCGCCGACCTTGGCCTGGTACAGCGCCGGCAGGATTTTTTCCAGCGCGATATCGTGGATGTGCGGGCCTTCCCAATTGCCGTAACAGATATGCAGCCGCACGCGCTCGCGCGGGATGCCCTCGATGCCGCGGTTGATCGTGGCGACATGCAGTTCGCAGGTCTTGGCGAACTCGGCATCGCTCTGGTCGCGGTAGAACATGGTGCGATCCATGGCAAGATCGGGCGCATCGATTTGCAGGATTAGCCCGGCGTCGGCAATCGCGCGATACTCGTTCTTCATCTCACGCGCGATCGCCGCGAGGTAATCCGCCTGCGACGGATAAAAGGCGTTGAGCATGGTCGAGGCGATGATGCCGGGTGACGGCGCGGTCATAAACATCTCGGTGAACGGACGGCCTTCGGCCGCGACGCGTTTGAACCGCGCAATCTCGGCCGCGATCGCTGAAATGTCGTGATAATGCAATTCGGCGCGCGCTTCCGGCGCGTTCTGCTGTTTGCTGACATGCGGGAAGCGATGGGTGAGATAGCGCACCAGGTCGGGGAATTCTTCGAACTCGCGGCCACGACGGCGCTTGGATTCGCCGGCAAAGCCTGACATGCGCGCCGGCACGTAGGTCTGAAAACCGACGCGCTGCTGCTCGCCGTCATTGCCGATATCGATGCCGGCTTCCTTCTGCTTGGCGACCACATGGCGCACCGCATTTTCCATTTCCGCGTCGAATTGCGCGGCGTCATACCGCTCGCCGACTTCGCGCCGGATTAACAGATCGCTCAGCGTCTCGCTGCGCGGCAGACTGCCGACATGGGTGGTCAGGATACGATCGCGGCTGAACATCATGACATGGGCTCCATCGGCCGCGGGTTTTGCTTGAGCATGATCTTGTCCGAAAACCGGTATCCACTTTTCGGGATCATGCTGTAACGGATTGCGGCCCATCGCACCATCGGCATAATGGAGTGAAAGGCGTGCCGTTCGTGCAAGCGGCGGCTGTCGCGTTGAGGAAACAAGGGCGCCTGAGGAAACAAGAGGGATGAACACCGTTCAGTCCAGTGAGGCGCCGAACACCCCCACGGTGCCGCGCGATTACAATTTCGCCGCCGACATTCTAAAGCGCAATCTCGACGCCGGCCGCGGCGACAAGATCGCGTTCATCGATCATCGCGGCAAATACAGCTATGCCGATCTCGCCGAGCGGGTCGAGCGCTTCGGCCACGCGCTGCGCACGCTTGGCCTGCGCAGCGAAGAGCGCGTGCTGATCTGCCTGCTCGACACCATCGACTGGCCGACCGCCTTTCTCGGCGCGATCAAGGCCGGCGTGGTCGCCGTTCCGGTCAACACGCTGATGACCGAGGACGATTACCGCTTCATGCTCGAGGACAGCCGCGCCCGCGCGCTTGTGGTCTCCGAGGAGCTGTTGCCGAAATTCGAGCACGCGATCGCCGCGGCAAAGAACCTCGCGCATTTCATCGTGTCCGGCGAAAAGGTGTCCGGCGACAAGGCCTCCAGTCAAACGGCGCACGGCCATCGCCGCTTTGCCG
This sequence comes from uncultured Xanthobacteraceae bacterium, assembly GCA_955652195.1. GTDB lineage: Bacteria > Pseudomonadota > Alphaproteobacteria > Rhizobiales > Xanthobacteraceae > BOG-931. The sequence continues at coordinate 2,462 of CATPBC010000022.1, forward strand.
ATCTGCTCGCCGCGGCCGACGACAAAACGGTGACCGCGCCGACCACATGCGACGACATGTGCTTCTGGCTGTACACGTCGGGCTCGACCGGCCGGCCCAAGGGCGCCGTGCATACCCACGCCGATCTGAAACTCACCGACGAGCTTTATGCGCGGCCGATCCTCGGCATCCGCGAGGATGATATCTGTTATTCGGTGGCGAAGCTGTTCTTCGCCTATGGGCTCGGCAATGCGCTGACCTTTCCGATGTCAGTTGGCGCGACGACCGTGTTGTTGCCGGCGCGGCCGACGCCCGAAGCCGTCGCCGATCTCCTTAAGAAACACGGCGTGACGATCTTCTATGCCGTGCCGACATTCTATGCCTTGTTCCTGGCAAGCCCCGCCGCGCCGCAACGCGCCGAGCTGAAAGTCCGTTGCTGTGTATCTGCCGGTGAAGCGCTGCCGCCCGATATCGGCCGGCGCTGGAGCGAACGTTACGGCGTCGACATTCTCGACGGCCTCGGCTCGACCGAGATGCTGCACATTTTCTTAAGCAACCGCCCCGGCGACGTGAAATACGGCAGCAGCGGCAAACCGGTGCCGGGTTACGACATCCGCCTGGTCGACGACGACGGCGAAGCGATCGACACGCCGGGCGAGATGGGCGAGCTGCAAGTGCGCGGCCCGACCAGCGCGATGATGTACTGGAACAATCGCGCACAATCGCGCGCCACCTTCGTCGGCGAATGGACGCGGTCCGGCGATAAATACGTCCAGGACGATGACGGCTATTTCGTCTACTGCGGCCGGCGCGACGACATGCTGAAAGTCTCCGGCATGTATGTCTCGCCGTTTGAAGTCGAAGGCGTGCTGCAAAGCCATCCCGACGTGCTCGAAGCCGCCGTGGTCGGCTGGCCGGACACCGACAAGCTGATCAAGCCGAAAGCTTTTGTCGTGCTCAAATCGCCGGAGAAGGCGAGCGATGCGTTCGCGCAGAAGCTGCAGGACGAATGCCGGCAAAAGCTCGCGGTCTACAAATATCCGCGCTGGATCGAGTTCCGTCGCGAACTGCCGAAGACGGCGACCGGAAAAATCCAGCGCTTCAAGCTGCGCGCCGAGGCGCAGGCAGGGTGACCGGAGCGCCTTCCGGCGCTGACGCTGAAGGGCCTCCTGGCGGCCACTTGCGTTAACATCTACTGGGTATTACTACGCCTTGCCGCCGGAACGCCGCGGTAGCTCAGCCGGTAGAGCAACGCATTCGTAATGCGTGGGTCGGAGGTTCGAATCCTCTCCGCGGCACCAA
>CATPBC010000023.1 GCA_955652195.1 uncultured Xanthobacteraceae bacterium
CCAAGCCGCGTTCCCGCTAACCCGCTTGTTCGATCGCGCCGCGGCTGCCGGCCGATTGTTCGGCTTGCCGCTCGACGGTGTGTGGATGCATGTCGGCACGCCGGAGGCGGTGACCGCCGCCGAGGCCGCGCTCGCGGCGATAGCGTAAGCTCTGCTACACTGCTGCGGCAATTCCGCGATCCCCGCATGACCCCGCGCGTCTTCACCATTCCAGCGTCGGCGCCGTTCTTGCCGACGCTGATCGAAGCACTGCACGACGGCAAGCTCGGCTTTGACTTTGCCGGAGATCCGCTGATGCTTGCCTCGGCGACGCTCTATTTGCCGACGCGACGCGCCTGCCGGTTGATGCGCGACGCCTTTCTCGATCACCTCCATGGCGACGGCGCGATCCTGCCGCGCATCATCGCCATCGGCGACATCGACGAGGACGAGATTGCATTTGCCGAAAGCGCGGCCGGCGGCATTGCCGCGGACGCGCTTGCTTTGCCGCCGGCGCTCGGCGGCCTCGAACGGCGGCTCCTGCTGACTCGTCTGGTATTGGCCTGGGCGCAGTCGCCGGAAGTCCGCGGTGCCAGCGGCACGCCGCTAGTTGCCCAGACACCGGCGGCGGCATGTGCGCTCGCGGACGATCTCGCCCGGCTGATAGACGACATGACGACCCGCAACGTGTCCTGGGAGCGGCTCGATGAACTCGTGCCCGGCGAGTTCGACGAATATTGGCAGCTCACCCTGCGATTTTTACGGATCGCGCGCAAAAATTGGCCGCAGGTTCTCGACGAAATTGGATCGATCGATCCAGCGGCACGCCGCGACGTTTTAATCAAGGCCGAGGCGGCACGGCTGTCGCGCAAATCCGACGGGCCGGTGATTGTTGCCGGCTCGACCGGATCGATCCCGGCCACTGCCGACTTGATCGCGACCGTCGCGCGGCTGCCGCATGGTGCAGTCGTCCTGCCAGGACTGGACACCGATCTCGACCAGGAGAGCTGGCGGCTGATCGCGGGCGACGAAAAGAGCGGCCTTGCTGCGGCACCGGGACATCCGCAATTTGCCATGGCGGCGCTGTTGTGCCGGATCGGCATCGGCCGCGACGCGGTTGCCGCATTAGCACCGGCGCGCGGTCGCGAACGACTGATCTCGGAAGCCCTGCGGCCGGCCGACGCAACGGATCGATGGCGGCACAATACCAGCGATGCGGCATGCGCAGCACAAATCGACGCCGCGCTGTCGAACTTGACGATGATCGAGGCCGCCCATCCGGAAGAAGAGGCGCTCGCGATCGCGGTAGCGCTGCGCGAGGCCGTGCAGGAGAACAAGACGGCCGCTTTGGTTACGCCGGATCGGCGACTGGCCCGCCGCGTCGCCGCGGCGCTTGGCCGTTGGGATATCGCGGCTGAGGATTCCGGTGGCGATGCGCTAGCCGATACGCCGGCCGGGATTTTTGCCCGGCTTGCCGCCATCGCCGCGCTTGACGGGACGCCGCCGGTAAGCTTGCAAGCGCTGCTTAAGCATCCGCTGCTTCGCCTTGATTTTGACCGGCGAGACCGCGCGGCATCCGCGCTCGAACGCGCCATCTTGCGCGGACCGCGGCCGCGCCCAGGAACGGGCGGCTTGGCGGGCGCATTGAATAATTTTCGTTCGCAGCTCGAACGGCTCCGACGTCGCGAATCGAGCGAGCTGCATCCATCCGAACCGCGCACGGCCTTAACCGATGGCGAGCTCGCCGACGCGGCCGAGCTAGTGCGGCGGCTCACTGCGGCACTCGCCCCGCTCGAAGAAATGGATGACGGGAGCCAACCGCTGACGGAATTTGCCTCGCGCCATCGCACGGTGCTTGCCGCGCTTTCGAAAGACAACGGCAGCGAAGCCGCATTCAGCGGTCCCGACGGAAAGAAAGTCGCGGACGCGCTTGACGAGCTCACGGTCAGCAGCGCCGCCGCACGGCTGCCGATCGCGAAGTCCGACTACGTGGAATTGTTCGCCGCGCTTCTGTCGGGACGGATCGTGCGGCAGGACGCGCAACCCGGCGCTGCGCTACGCATTTTTGGGCCTCTTGAGGCGCGTCTCACCGACAACGATCGCGTTGTGCTCGGCGGCCTCGTTGAAGGTGCATGGCCGCCCGAAAGCAATTCGGATGCCTGGCTCAGCCGGCCGATGCGGCTGGCGCTCGGGCTCGATCTGCCGGAGCGGCGCATCGGACTGAGCGCGCACGATTTCGCACAGCTCTTCAACGCGCGCGAAGTGTTCCTAAGCCGTGCCGCGAAGATCGATGGCGCGCCGTCGATGCCGTCGCGCTTTATCCAGCGTCTTGGCGCAGTCTCCAGCGTGCGCTGGAACGAAGTACTGACGCGCGGCGATCGTTATCTGATCTGGGCGCGCGAGCTCGACCGGCCCGAGCGCATCACAGCGGCGCCGGCGCCAGCGCCGAAGCCGCCGCGGGCCGCGCGGCCGACTATTCTCTCTGTCACCGAAATCGAGGACTGGCTGCGCGACCCCTATACGATTTACGCCAAACACGTGTTGCGGCTGCGGCCGCTCGATCCCGTCGACACCGAGCCCGGCGCAGCCGAGCGTGGCAATATCATTCACGCTGCCATCGCCGAATTTACGCAAAAGTTTGCCAAAGCGTTGCCGGCCGATCCGGCAGGCGCGCTGATTGCACTCGGCGAGCCGCACTTTGCCGCACTGGCGGATTTTCCGGAGACGCGCGCCTTCTGGTGGCCGCGCTTCTTGCGCATCGCGCGCTGGTTCACGAGCTGGGAATCGGCGCGCCGCGCCTCCATTGCCTCGCTCGCCGCCGAAACCCATGGCGAGATCGAGATCGCGCTGCGCGAGGGCGCGTTCAAGCTGCGCGGCCGCGCCGACCGCATCGAGCTTTGCCGCGATGGGCGCTATGTCATCCTCGATTACAAGACCGGGGCGGCACGGACCGAAAAGCAGGTGCGCACGGGCTTGGCGCCACAGCTCACCTTGGAAGCCGCAATCCTGCGCAAAGGCGGCTTTGCAGGCATTCCAGCCGGCGGTTCGGTCGCCGAACTGCTCTACGTCCTGTTGAAAGGCGGCCAGCCAGCCGGTGAACCGAAATCCATCGTTTTCAAGGAAGGCAATCCCGACAGCCAAGCCGACCGGGCGCTCGCCAAGCTGACGCAGCTTGCGCAGCATTTCGACGATGAGAGCACGCCCTATCGTTCGCTGGTCCATCCGATGTGGCGGACGCATTACGGCGATTACGATCACCTCGCCCGGGTCAAGGAATGGTCGAGCTCGGGCGGTGTGACCGACGATTTTATTGGTGGCGAATGAGAACGCCGGAAGCCATTTCACTTCAAATCCGCGAGTTGCAGCGCGCGGTGGCGAATCCCGAAGTGTCGGCCTGGGTCGCCGCCAATGCCGGATCGGGCAAGACGCATGTGCTGGCGCAGCGTGTCATCAACCTCCTGTTGAAGGGCGTGCAGCCGGAAAAAATACTCTGCATCACCTTTACCAAGGCGGCCGCCGCCAACATGGCGAAACGCGTCTTCGATACGCTCGCCGAATGGACCACGCTCGACGACGGCGCGCTCGATGCTGCGATCCGCGCGCGCTCCGATATCGAGCCTGACGCCGCCCGACGGGCGCTGGCGCGGCGTTTGTTCGCCCGCGCATTGGAAACCCCAGGCGGACTTAAAGTGCAGACGATCCATGCTTTTTGCACCCAGTTGCTGCACCAGTTTCCGTTCGAGGCCAACGTCGCTGCGCGTTTTGATGTGCTGGATGAAACCAAACAGACTCAGCTTTTGGAGCGATTAACGCTTGATGTGCTGCTCGCCGGCGCACGCGCGCCGGACAGCCCGATCGGTCTCGCCTTGGACACGGCGCTCACCGCCGCGTCAGATAGCAGCTTTCGCGAGGCGGTCCGCACCGCGATCACCGCACGCGAAGCCGTCGCGCGCTGGGTCATCGAGGCGGGTGGTATCGAGCCGGCAATCGCCGCGATGTCACGCCAGCTCGATCTCAACCCCACTGAAACCCGCGACAGCATTGAGGATGAGTTTTTCTCTCGCTCGCTAATTGCGACCTCCGATTGGCCGGCAGTCGCGGCGACGCTGGAGCAAGGCACCAAGACCGATATCGAGCAAGCGCGGCGGTTCAAGCGGCTGGCCTCCTTGTCGGCATCAGATCGCGTCTCCGTTTACCTCGATATCTTCTGCACCGCCGAAGAGTGTACGGCGCGAAAATCGGTCGTCACCCAGGCGATCAAAGATGCCGACTTGACGCAACGGCTCACTGCGGAGCAGAGCCGCGTCTGTGCACTGCTGGACCGATGGCGCGCTGTGATCTGTCGGGATCGCTCCGCCGCGCTCCTCACTATCGTTCATGAGATCCTGCAGCGCTATGAAGACGAGAAGAAACGCCGCGGACTCGTCGATTACGACGATCTGATCGACAAAACGCTGGAGCTTCTCCGCAATGTCGATGCCGCCTGGGTTCACTACAAACTCGATTTCGGCATCGATCATCTCCTGATCGATGAGGCGCAAGACACCAGCAGCAAGCAATGGCAGATCGTGCGCGGGCTGGTCGCCGAGTTCACCGCAGGCGCCAGCGCGCGGGCCACGATGCGCACTGTGTTCGCAGTCGGTGACGAAAAGCAGTCGATCTATTCGTTCCAGAATGCGGCACCCCAGGACTTTGCCGAAATGCGGCGTCACTTCGAACGCGCGCATCTAAGCGGCCGGCCCAACTTCGTATTTCGCGAGTTCAAGCATTCGTTCCGTTCTGGAGCGAACATCCTTGCCGCTGTCGATGCAGTCTTCAGCGATAAAGCTATTGCGGCGAGTGTCTCGTCCGATGCCGACGGATTTCCTCCGCATATCGCACTGCCCGACACGCCTGCGGGCTTGGTCGAGATCTGGGATCCGGTCGAACCGGAGAAAAACGCGGAAATCGACGGCTGGGACGCACCGTTCGATCAAGTCAGCGAGACCAGCGCGCGAGTGAGGCTGGCGCGGCGGATTGCGCGCACGGTGCGGCGGCTGGTCGAGGCTGGCGAGCCTGTCGGCATCGACGGTCGCGCCATGCGTTATGGCGACGTTCTCGTGCTAGTGCGGCAGCGCGGCGAATTATTCGAGGCGATCATACGCGCGTTGAAAAATGAGAATGTCGATGTCGCCGGCGCCGACCGTCTCATGCTCGCCGAGCATATTGCCGTCATGGATCTGATGGTGCTGGCGGACGCGCTGCTGCTGCCCGAGGACGATCTTGCGCTGGCGACCGTGCTGCGCAGTCCGCTATTCGGTTTCGACGACGACGATCTGTTTGCCATAGCCTGGGATCGTGGGCGGCTGTCACTGCGCGGCGCGCTCAGCCGCAAAGCCGGCGAAAAGCCGCTGTTTTCGAATGCGGTGGCGATCCTGGACAAGTTCGCCGAACTAGCCAAACGCGAAACGCCATTCGGATTTTATGCGCAGGTTCTCGGCGCCGGCGGCGGCAGGCGGCGTTTTCTCGCCCGTCTCGGCCCCGAGGCAAATGACGCGCTCGACGAGTTTCTCAGCTTGGCGCTTGAATATGAACGCCGCGAAACGGCGTCGCTACA
>CATPBC010000024.1 GCA_955652195.1 uncultured Xanthobacteraceae bacterium
ATCTAGCACCAACGTTTGCTTCTGCGCCCCGGCGCGGAGCTCCGAGGAGTCCATTTCTTCATCGCCTCGTGCGCATATAATTGTGGATCGTCTATCCGAGGTAACATAACCGCGACCCGAGAACAGTGCGAACGAATAGTCCGCTGACTTTAGGCTCTGAATTGCGGCGCGAAGGACAGAGACCGGCGGATCATCCAGTGAAATGATTTCACTCGAATACCATCCGCCGCCTAGCGGCGAACGGAGAAAGCGGCGATAGTTCGCAAGGTCCCGTCCAACACCCGGAAGATAGTCTTGTCTGCCCAGCCTTCCGGGGCAGCCAATCAAAAGAGCTTTTCTATTCATCGGTGTAACCGAGTTTCTGATTCTTGGCGGTAGTAAGATGCGTGGAATCGAACGTTGAAATGATCGAACTTGCTAACCGTTCGTGAAACACCAATGCCACTCGCGGATCGGCGCCACAGTTAGCCGCCTTTAGCAGTCATCAGCTTTGAATAGATCAAGTTCCCGTAAGGCCGCCACTCATCAATGTGGATTGCGGATATCATCGGCCGGACAGTCGCCAATCCGGCGGAACAACCGCTGACGGCACCTCGTTTGGCAAATGGCAGTCGGCGCTGAGGCAACAAAGCCGATCGCGCCAGTGGCCCCGGTCGTCCGTCGAGAGCCCCCCTGCCCAAACGAAACGGCTGGGGCCACACTATGTTTCCGACTCGACTCTCACGTTTCCGCTTCCTATTAAACGCGCATGTCGTTGCGTGAGCGTACCCGCCCCGGGCTGGGAATAATTGAGCCGTGTCTGCCCTCTCCTGCTAAGGCGCCCCCGCAGTCAGAACGGCCGAGGATTGCCCGTGATCTGGTCGCCCAGCGCGGCTACAATCCGCTACTCAGACGCTGCCCGCTTCATTTCAGCGGCCCTCTTCCGCAACTCTTCAACGCGCCTCTTTGTGCTTTCCTGGTCCACAAGCGCTTGGGGAACAGAGAAAACGTTTGTTAGACCAAAGGTGATCCGCACCTCTGATTTTGAGTCGCGGCCGGGTGCCACGTAATGGGTGCGAAGTTCCACGTCCTTACCCGATTTGCGCAGCTCGCCGCCTCGATTGAGGGACACGGTTTCGACCTCAAACGTGTTCGGATTAATACCGTAGAGAGTTTCGAAGAGTTCTTCGCCTTTTCCCTTCGTAAGTCGTGCCAATGCGTCCTCATCGATCATCTGCTGATCGATCATCTGCTTTATGAAATTAATAGCGGCTTCTGGCGTTGGGTGATCGGAGGGCGTTGCAATATAGTCAGCATCAGGGTGGTTAATCCCCGCTTTCCGGGCCTCGGCCAACCATTGCCCCGACCATTCCTGATACGCGCGGATTTGGAAGCCCTTATAGGGTTCGAGTCGTTCCATTTCTGTTTCCCGTTAGTTGCCGAGCGTTTCACCAATCCCGCTCACTGGCAACATTGGAGAGCCTGAATGAAAGCCACCCCGCGGGCCGGCGCTCAGCGGCCAAGCTGCTCACCAAAGATGAAGCACGGCGGATCGCGGCCAATATCGCTAAGCTGCCAGACTTGTTGCTCGGCTTAGAAAGCCACGGTCGCGCCTAAATTGTGAAAATCCTCGCATGGCCGCGAGCGGCCCGGATCGTTTGAATTCCCATCGTATATATTGCGCCCCGCCTCGAACCAACTCGCGCAGTCCTCGTTTAATGTACGGGCGCAACGTCCGTACAGCACAAAGCACGACGAGGGAGATTGGTGATGAGTAAAGCTCTCGTTCTCGGCGCAGCCGCTTTGGCATTTTCAGCGGCCAGCGCATCGGCCCAAGTTTATACGACTCCGGACTACGGTCGCAGAACCGGTCGCTGATTTGGCGGCACCTGCCGATGGGTACGCAGCGGCGCCCCCACCGGCGTACACGGCGCCGCCGGTCTATGCAGTCCCGGTTTATACAGCACCGCCAGTCTACGTGGTGCCAGCTCCTGTCTACGCAGCTCCAGTGGTGTCGGGCTATTACGCAGCGCCCGTGGTTTCGCAGCCAATATATGCCTACGCCCCAGGGTATTGGGGTGGCTACGGGCATGGGTGGCGCGGCTACGGCCAGCAGCCAATATATGCCTACGCCCCGGGGTATTGGGGTGGCTACGGGCATGGGTGGCGCGGCTCACTCGCCTGTAAAGACATTAAATCCGCGCCACGGAAAACCGTCAGCAGTTACCGATGCTGAACGTGCTCAAGTTTTTCAGGCTACCGATAGGATAGTTGCGCGATATTTGGAGTATCTCGTCCAAAAACCGACTCCTTGAGAAACCTGTGGCCGTGCGCCGCTTCCCGCCGCCCTGGTCAGTCGAAGAATCGGCTGCGTGTTTCATCGTGAGGGACCGCGGCGGCCAAGCGTCGAGGAACCTATGCCTTGCGCTCGGATTGTTAAGGCAGTGCGCGGGGCCAGTTCCACGCCCACCAGCCCCCCATGCTGGTCCCGCAGTAAGGCCCTGGAGCCAATCCCTCCGGGGCCTTCTATTGTTCAATGAGGCCGTGCCAGAGGAAATCAGCACGAGCTATGTCGAGCGTAGCCACTTGACCTTGCGCCAAGGGTAATCGAAGGCGGCAAAAAGTAGTAATATCTCGCCCGACGCGCCTTCTGTGGACGTGGCAATGAGCGACAAGACCATCACTACGCTTTCGGGCGCGATCCGCGCAGGCCTGTCTTGCGCCTGTCCGCGCTGCGGCGAAGGTCGGCTGTTTGCCGGCTTCCTGACATTGCGTCCGCGCTGCGAGCACTGCGGACTTGATTACGGCTTTGCCGATTCCGGCGACGGGCCCGCAGTATTCATCATGTTCTTGGCCGGTGCGATCGTGGTCGGCGCCGCGCTGATCACCGAAATCCTGTTTCAGCCGCCCTATTGGGTGCACGCAGCGCTGTGGCTGCCGCTGATTGTGCTTGTCACGCTTGGCCCGCTGCGACCGATGAAAGGCTTGATGATCGCGCTGCAATATCATCACAAGGCGGCGGAGAGCCGGTTCGGCGAAGGACCGTGAGTGGGACATGACAGCTCGGCCGAGCGTCGGCGCCGCACCGCATGTTGAAGCCGCGCGCAAGCGCTCCTGGCTCGGCTTGTTTGTGCCGGCACTATTGGCGTTTGCGGTCCTCATCGCGCTTGGTACCTGGCAGATCGAGCGCAAAGCTTGGAAGGAAGCGCTGATTGCTTTGCTGACTGAGCGCCTCGCAGCGCCGCCTCAGGCGCTGCCGCCGGCGGCGGACTGGGCAAAACTCGAGCCTACGCGCGACGAATATCGCCGCGTCCGCTTCGCAGCGACCTTCGACAACGACCGCGAGGCCCGGGTGTTTGCCGCGGCGCGCGCGTTTCGGCCCGACGTCGCTGGCCCGGGCTACTGGGTGTTTACGCCAGCGCGGCGGACCGACGGCAGCGTCGTCGTGATTAATCGCGGCTTTGTCCCCGATGGACGACGGGATCCCAAATCGCGCTCTGAGGGACAGATTTCACAATCGGTTGAAATCACCGGTGCGGTGCGCTGGCCCGACGAGCGGCACTGGTTCACGCCGGCGGACGATGCCTCGCATAATCTTTGGTTCACGCGCGATCCCGCTGCGATCGCTGCCGCGAAAGGATTTGACCCGCGAACGGATGTGGTAGCGCCGTTTTATGTCGAACAGGAAGCGCCGATCCCGCCCGGCGGCTTGCCGCAGCCGGGAAAGCTCGTTGTCGCGCTACCCGACAATCACCTGCAATATGCGGTGACCTGGTATGGCCTGGCGGCGGTGCTGGCCGCTGTGTTTGGGGTTTGGACATTCACCTCGGGGGGCCGAATCGCGCAAGCAAAACCGCCTCAGACCGACGGCTGAGGGCTTACAACGCGGTCCGCGGCGCTTTCGCGTGCGACCGCTTTGGCTTGCTTGTGAAGCCATTCGTTTTGCTATTAGTGTGACCGCGTTCCGGCGCTGCGACGCGGCGGCCACAGCATTTTGGCCGGCAAATTAACGTGCCGTATCAATAACTTAAATAGCCGGCATGTTCCGGCGGCGGAAAAGGTCCGTGCAATATATCTCGACCAGAGGCGAGGCCCCCTCGCTCGGTTTTGCCGAAGCCATGCTCGCCGGGCTTGCGCGCGACGGCGGCCTCTATGTGCCGGACGCTTGGCCGCAGCTCGATGCCGCGGCAATCGCCAGCTTTGCCGGCCGATCTTATGCCGAGGTCGCGGTCGAGATCGTCAAGCCCTTTGCCGAGAATTCGGTGTCGCCAGCCGATCTGGCGCGCATCGCACGCGAGGCGTATGGCGATTTTCGCCATCCCGCCGTAGCGCCGCTCACGCAGATCGGCGTCAACACATTCCTGCTTGAACTTTTCCACGGTCCGACGCTCGCGTTCAAAGATTTGGCGATGCAATTTTTGGGTCGGCTGATGGATCACGTGCTGGCCGCACGTGGCGAGCGGCGCACCATCGTAGTAGCGACCTCGGGTGATACTGGCGGTGCCGCGGTCGAAGCATTCCGCGATCGCCGTCAGGTCGACCTTGTCGTTCTGTTTCCGCACGGCCGTATTTCCGACGTGCAGCGGCGGATGATGACGACGAGCGGCGCAGCGAATGTCAGCGCCATCGCTATCGATGGCACCTTTGACGATTGCCAGGCCATCGTGAAGGGCATGTTCAATCATCACGGCTTCCGCGATCAGGTCCACCTCTCCGGCGTCAATTCGATCAATTGGGCGAGGATCGTGGCGCAGGCGGTCTACTATTTC
>CATPBC010000025.1 GCA_955652195.1 uncultured Xanthobacteraceae bacterium
ATCCTCGGCTGCAGTGCGCGAAGTCCGACGGCCGTTCCGTATGCGGTCGGCCTCTACATCACCTCGGCCTATTGGTTCACGGCCTCGACGTCTTTCGCCAACCCGGCCGTGACCGTTGCGCGAGCGCTGTCCGACACCTTCGCCGGCATCGCTCCGGCCGGGGTCGTTGCATTTGTCGCCGCGCAGCTTGTCGGCATGCTCGGCGCGGTCGCGCTTGGCCGTTGGTTTTGGCGCGACTGATATCGGGCCGTTCTAGCTCGCTTCGCGTAGCTTGACCGCGCCCGCGAGATCGACCGACACGAGCTGCGAGACGCCGCGCTCGGCCATGGTGACACCGTACAGGCGGTTCATGCGCGCCATGGTGATCGGGTTGTGCGTGATGATCACGAAGCGCGTATCGGTCGAGCGGGTCATTTCATCGAGCAGATCGCAGAAGCGCTCGACATTGTAATCGTCGAGCGGTGCATCGACCTCGTCGAGAATGCAGATCGGCGCCGGATTGGTCAGGAACACGGCAAAGATCAAAGCCAGCGCCGTCAATGCCTGCTCGCCGCCGGACAACAGCGACAGCGTAGCCGGCTTTTTGCCCGGCGGCTTCGCCATGATTTCGAGCCCGGCCTCCAGCGGATCGTCGTGCTCGATAAGCTGCAGTTCGGCATTGCCGCCACCGAACAGTTCGCTGAACAGCTTCTTAAAATTCTCATTGACGATTTGGAACGAGGCCAAAAGCCGTTCGCGCGCTTCGTGGTTGAGATTATGGATGCCCTGGCGCAGCCGCCGGATCGCTTCGATCAGATCGTCGCGCTCGGCCGTCAGTTTGGCGTGCTGGGCCTCGACATCGCGCAATTCCTGCTCAGCCAGCAGGTTGACCGAGCCGAGCCGTTCTCGTTCCTGCTTGATACGCTCGATCTTGGCCTCGACCTCGGCAATCGACGGCAGCGCCGCGCCGGACTTGAGCTCGGCCAATTCCGCCGCCGCGGCCGGTTCGACTTGCAAGACCTCGCGGATTTCGTGCTCGATGTCGGCAACTCGGCGTCTCGCGCCCTCATGGCGTTCCTCGGCGCGCGCCGCTTGGGCGCGGGCTTCGCCCACGGCTTCGAGCGCGGCGCGGGCAAGCTTGTCGGCTTCGCCAAGCTCGGCCTCGGCCACCGCCAGCCAATCGGCGGCGGCGCGCCGGGCTCCGGTTGCGCCTTCGATCTCGCCGATCAAGGCCTGGCGCTGCGCGGCAAATTTTTGCGGGGCGTTGGTCAGCTCGGCCCGTTCGGCCGTCGCCTCGTCGCTGCGCTGGACGAGGGTGGCAATTTGCGTCGCCGCGTTGTCCCGGCGTTCGCTCCAGGCCTGCCGCTCGCTGGCGATGGCTAAAAGCCGATGCTCAGAAAGCTGCGCCTCGCGGGCGACGGTTTGCGCTTCACCGCGGCTTTCCGCGCAGGCGGTGCGCTCACGCGCAATCACTTCGGTAACGGCGGCAAGTTTCATCTCGATTTCGTTCGCAGTCCCGAGGCCGGCAAGCGCTTGCTTGGCTGTGGTGTGCGCCGCATTGGTTTCGTCGCGGGCGGCGACGATACGTTGCCGCGCTTCGGTAAGCGCGGAGACGCGCGCCGCATTGCGGCCAATCTCGCGTTCCGCGACGGCATGGGCTTCGCGCGTCGCATCGGTCGAACGCTGAGCCGCGCGCCAGCGATCGCGCGCTTCGGTTTCTGCCGCAGCCGCGCCAGCGAGCGCCGCTTCGGCGGCTTCGAGGGTGCGCCGTTTGCCTTCGACCTCGATCCGGGCTGCGGCAAGTTCGCTTTCCAGCGCTTGCAGGCGGCCGCGTTCGGCAAGGCGCCGCGCTGCGCCAGTTGGGGCATGCGCCGCAGCCGCGAAGCCGTCCCACCGCCATAAGTCGCCTTCGCGCGAGACCAGCCGCTGGCCGGGCTTGAGCATCTTGGCGAGCTTGGCGCCTGCCGCACGTTCGACCACGCCAATCTGCGCCAAGCGACGCGCAAGTTCGGTGGGGCCTTTGACGTATTGCGATAAAGGCGCGGTGCCAGCCGGCAGCGCCGGATCGGCGGGATCGTGCGCCGCGCCGGCCCAATGCATCGGGGCCGACGAGTCCGCCGGCGCATCGAGATCGTCGCCCAAGGCGGCCCCGAGCGCTTTTTCATAGCCCTCGGCGACCGTGATCGTATCCATGACCGGCGGCCAGAGATTCTTGTTCTCGACCGCAAGCAGCTTGCGGATCGTCTTGGCTTCAGTTTCCAGCCGCTGCACGGTGCGCTCGGCCGCAGTGAGCGGGCCCCGCGCGCCATCCACGGCTTCTCTTGCCTGGCGATGCGCCGCTTCGGCGCGCTGTGCGGCGGCTTCGGTTTCCGCCAGCACGGACTGTACACCGGCAAGCTTGCTGGCGAGCGCCGATAGGTCGGGCGCGCTTGTACCGCTTGCGGCGAGTTCGGCATCGATCTTGGTAAGCTCGGCCACAAGCCGCGCGGCGCGCTGCTCGTGTTCGCGCAAGGCGGCCTGAAGCTGATTGCGTCGGGCGGTAAGATCGGCCAGCGTTCCAGTCAGTTCGCCGAAAGATTTTTCCGAACCGGTGAGCGTCGTTTCGGCGGCGGCAACGCGGGCATTGGCGCCATTGAGCCGGGCATCGGTTTCGCGCGCGAGCTCGCGAAGCGTTGTTTCTTCGGCGTCGAGCCGGCCGAGGGCGGCTTCGGCGTCGTCGGCAAGCGCGCGTTCCCGCGCCAGATCGGCGGCGAACTGCTCGATGCGACGGTCAAGTTCGGCGATCCGCTCCTTCGCTCGCGTCTCTTCGCGATCGAGCGTTTCGCGCGCGATCAGGAGGCGCTGCAGGGCTGCGGCGGCCTTCGCTTCGCTCTCACGCAAAGCGGGCAGCGCGGCTGCGGCTTGGGCCTGCCGCGTCGAAGCTTGGGTTTGCTCGCTCATTTGCGCCGCCACGGCGCGGACCGCTTCGTCCTTGCCACGTCTGGTTTCCTCGACTTCGCTTCCCGCGGCAGTCCAGCGCAAATGAAACAGCAGCGCTTCGGTCCGGCGCACTTGCGACGAGATATTGCGATAGCGCACCGCTTGGCGCGCTTGGGTCTTTAGCGCGGCGATCTGCCCCGCGAGCTGGCCAATGACGTCGTCGACCCTGGCGAGGTTTTGCTCGGCGGCCTTGAGCCGCAATTCCGCTTCATGACGACGCGCATGCAGCCCCGAAATTCCGGCGGCCTCTTCGAGTACGCGCCGGCGCTGATCCGGCCGTGCCTGAATGATCTCGCCGATGCGGCCTTGATGAACGAGCGCCGGTGAACGCGAGCCGGTTGAAGCATCGGCGAACAGCATGGCGACGTCGCGGGCGCGCACTTCGCGACCGTTGACGCGAAACGTTGAGCCGTGCTCGCGCACGATGCGCCGGGAGACTTCCAGCGAATCGAATTCGTTGAATGAGGCGGGCGCCTTGCGGTCGCTGTTGTCGACCAGGACCGAAACCTCGGCATGGTTACGGGACGGCCGGTCGGAATTGCCGGAGAAGATGACGTCATCCATCTCCGCCGCACGCATCGCCTTGTAGGAGGCCTCGCCCATGACCCAACGCACGGCCTCGACCAGGTTCGACTTGCCGCAGCCGTTCGGGCCGACAACCCCGGTCAGGCCGGGCTCGATCGCAAAGTCGGTCGGTTCGACAAAGGATTTGAAGCCGATTAGGCGCAGCCGCGTGAGCTTCATTCTATTTTTATGTCCCTCACCCCAAGCGGCGAATCCCCAAAGGTTCACGCCACGAGCATAAGCTGGGCGCGGGAGAGTGCCGCATCGGCGCGGAGAATGAATCTTCGCTAATCCGAGCGCAACCGGGACGGGCCACTTTATCCAGACTTTCGCGTCGGGGAGCGCCTATGGCCGGCCGACTGGGCGCGGTCCAGCGCTTCGGGCCGGCCCAAAAAGCCCTTATTCTGCCTTGAGATAGGTGTCGATCTCTTTGGTCATCTGGTCGATCGACACGTCGCCGACCAGCTTCTTGCCGTTGACAAAAAAAGTTGGCGTCGAATTGACCCCAAGCTTCTGCGCGGCGTGGTCACGCACCGCTTGGATGCTGTCGAGCAGCTTCTGATTCGCCAGGCAATCGTTGAACTCGCCCTCGGTAATGCCGAATTGCTTGGCGATATCCTTTAGCGGCGGCAAAGGCTCCTTGACGATCCAGTCGGCCTGCTTGGCGAACAGGGTTTCGACGATCGGCATGTATTTGTCCTTGCCCCCGCAACGCGCCAGCATGAATCCAGCAGCCGATAGCGCATCGAGTGGGAATGGGCGCAGCGTGTACCGCACCTTGCCGGTATCGATGTAGCGCTTTTGTAGTTCGGGGAACGTGGTCTCGGCGAAGTGCGCGCAATGCGGGCAAGTCATCGAAGCATATTCGATGACGGTCACCGGCGCCTTGTCCGAGCCAAGCGTAATGTCACCGTCGGGGCCGGCATTCGCCAGATCGGCCGGTGAGGGGGTGTCATCGGCCCAGGCCGGACGCGCGAGCGGCGGTAGAAGGACGCCGGCAAGCCCGGCAAAGGCGAGGGCAAACGGCGCACTCGAGGCGAGGAATTGACGGCGAGTAAGTGACAAAGCTAGCTCCAGAATAGCGAATTTCGATTTCGATGTCTTGCCGCAGCAATGTGGCATTAGCGCGCCAGCGCGCCAAGGGGAGCTATTGCCCAAGGGGAGCTATTGCCCAAGGGGAGCTATTGCATCTGTAGCGTTCCTGCGTGAGCGCCTTACCCGCGCTTGATGGCAGCCCCGAGTCGCGCCAGCGCCTGTTTTAATTCATCGTCTTTGACGTCAGACAATCCCTCGGCGATGCGCGCCGCGGCGGCCGGGTCGGCGCGGGCCGCCGTTGGATGTTGCCGGTGCCGCAGTGGCGCTTGCCGCAGCGCCAACCGGCCAACCGCGCGCCAGCCCAGAAACCGGTTAACGCGCTCGCATATCAATTCCGTGAGGTGCTGGATTTCGATTGCGGCCGGCCCCTCGACGCGGAGCACCAGCGTGGCCGCTTCGTCGTCTTCGCCCGCCGTCCGGCGCGGCCAATTGAGCTTGATTGGTTCGCTACACGCGGCGATCTCGGCGCCGACAATATCCGCCCAGCGCGTCACCAGTTCCGTCGACGCGAAGCCCTGCCGCGCGAAGGCGTCGCCCACGATCTTACCGACGAGATCGCGCAGCGGCTTGGCCGAAGAACGCGAGGGCTTGTTCATGGCGGGCTTGTTCATGGCGTGACGCTCTGTCATCCGTCGCACCATGACGCTAGCAGCGAAGCGCGGCAGGAAGAAGCCTTCACCCCTTCATCCGGTTGCAGCTCGGGAAAAAAGGTCAGCGCCAGAAGCCGCCGACCTGCTGGCTTGGTATGACCGGCATCGCCGGGCACTGCCGTGGCGCGCGCGGCCGGGGGAGCGCGCCGATCCGTACCGGGTCTGGCTGTCCGAAATCATGCTGCAGCAGACCACGGTGAAAACGGTCGCCCCCTATTACGCGCGCTTTCTGCGGTCCTGGCCCGATCTGCGGGCGCTCGCTGCGGCCTCGCTCGAGGAGGTCCTCACTGCATGGGCGGGCCTCGGCTATTACGCGCGCGCCCGCAACATGCATGCCTGCGCCCGTGCACTCGTTGAGCAGCACGGCGGCGAATTCCCGGCAAGCGAACCCGCGCTTCGTGAACTTCCTGGCATCGGCGGCTATACCGCAGCCGCTATCGCCGCGATCGCCTTTGACCAAATCGCAACGCCGGTGGACGGCAATGTTGAACGCGTCATCGCGCGGCTCTGTGCGCTGCCACTATCGCTGCCCGCCGGTAAAGTGGAAATTGCGCGGCGCGCCCGCGCGCTGACGCCGCCGCAGCGCGCCGGGGATTTTGTCCAAGCGATGATGGATCTCGGCGCCACGATCTGTACGCCGAAGAAGCCGGCCTGTGCGCTATGCCCGTGGAACGCGACATGCGGCGCGTATGCGCGCGGCGAAGCCGAACTGTTTTCGCGCCGCGCGCCTAAACGCGAAGGGCAGATGCGCCGCGGCGCCGCTTTCGTGGCGCGGCGCGCGGACGATTGCGTGCTCCTGCGCACGCGCCCGGTACGCGGGCTGCTTGGCGGCATGGCCGAAGTGCCGACGACGGAGTGGACGGCAGATTTCGATCAGGAAAAAGCGCTGCATGGGGCACCGCGATTCGGCCCCTCGCAAAAACCGATTACATGGCGAAAGATCACCGGCGTGGTGCGCCACGTCTTCACGCATTTTCCGCTCGAGCTCACGGTCTATCGCACTGAAGTTGCGGCCAAGGCGAAGGCGCCCGACGGCACGCGCTGGGTCCCCATTGCGCAACTTGCCGACGAGCCGCTGCCTAGCCTCATGCGCAAAGTCGTCGCCCATGGCCTCGGCGGGATGTAGCGCGCTCGCCGGCCAGCCTCAGCCAGTCAGTTCGGTTGTGCGGTGCCCATTTCGGCCCGGACTTGCGCGCGCAACACGTCAATTAGGGTCAAGCCGTGCGGGGTTTCGACGTGCCAATAGGTCCAGCCGTTGCAGGCTTCGAGCCCTTGCGCCAGCGCGCCGATGCGGTGGATCGAGCCCACGGCTTCGCCCAAAGCCAGCGCACCGTCGGCGCGAACCAGCGCACGATGCCGCCGCTTGGCGTCAACCAAGCTGATGCCGGGCGATACCAGGCCGCGCTCGATCAGCGCGGCGAACGGCACCCGCGGCGCTTCGCGGGCAGTCATAAATGAGGCGAGTGTTGGCGCCGGCAGTGGCGCGACCGCCCCGATGCGTACCCTGGCCGCAGCGGCATAATCAGGGTCACGCTCGATCCCGATAAAGCGGCGGCGCAGACGGCGCGCGACTGCGCCGGTCGTACCGCTGCCGCAAAATGGATCGAGCACGAGATCGTCCGGCCGCGAGGCGGAAAGCAGGACGCGCCCCAGCAAAGCTTCCGGCTTTTGCGTCGGGTGCAGCTTTTTGCCGTCCTGTCCTTTGAGCCGCTCTTCCCCGGTGCACAGCGGAATGAACCAATCCGATCGCACCTGGATATCCTCGTTGCCGGCTTTCAGCGCTTCGTAGTTGAACGTGTAATTGCGTTTGCCCGCCTCGCGCGCGGCCCAGATCAGCGTCTCATGCGCATTGGTGAAGCGGCGACCGCGGAAATTCGGCATTGGATTGGACTTGCGCCAGACGATGTCGTTGAGGATCCAGAATCCGAGGTCCTGGAGCAGCGTTCCGACACGAAAGATGTTGTGATAGGAGCCGATGACCCATAGCGTCGCGTTCGGCTTCATCACGCGGCGGCAGGCGAGGAGCCAAGTGCGGGTGAAATCGTCGTAAGCCGCAAAGCTCGCAAACTTGTCCCATGCGTCGTCGACGGCATCGACGCGGGAATCGTCCGGCCGCTTGAGGTCGCCCTGCAGCTGCAGGTTATAGGGCGGATCGGCAAAGACGAGATCGACGCACGCCGCCGGAAGCTTCGCCAGCTCGGCTATACAAACGCCTACAAGCACGGGCGCAGAGGCGCGGGATTCAAAACTGGCGCGGGGCGGCCTGGCGGACGCCCCGCGACGCGACACAACCATGACTCAGAACTCTGACTCAGGCGACGCGGTCGGCGACGCGGGACCTACAAACCGACGGCCGCGATCATGCCGGAGCAAGGTAAAAAACGGCTTAACCGCAAGGCCCCGGCAGTAGGCAATAACTGCCGGGAAACACTTTGTTAATCGCCGCGAAAGGTGCTCTAATCAGGGCCACGACGAGCAAGGAATATCGATGGCGGGGATCGACGAGTCCAAACAATTCGTACCGCTGAAATTCGCGGTGTTGACGATTTCCGACAGCCGCTCGCTCAAGGACGACAAGTCGGGTGCGCTGCTCGTGCAGCGCATCGTCTCTGCGGGACATCGGGTTTCTGAACGCAGCCTGGTGCCCGACGACGTCGAAGCGATCCGCGCGCGGGTCAAAGCCTGGATTGCCGACCCGATGATCGACGTCATTATTACAACCGGCGGCACCGGCTTCACGGGCCGCGACGTCACCCCGGAAGCGGTCGAGCCATTATTCGAAAAAAAGATGGATGCGTTCTCGGCATTGTTCCTGGTGATAAGCTTCCCGAAGATCGGCACCTCGGCGATCCAGTCGCGCGCGACGGCAGGCGTCGCCGGCTCGACCTATATCTTCTGCCTGCCGGGCTCGCCCGGCGCCTGCAAGGACGCCTGGGACGAAATCCTGATGCACCAGCTCGATTATCGACACGGCCCGTGCAACTTCGTCGAAATCATGCCCCGGCTCGA
>CATPBC010000026.1 GCA_955652195.1 uncultured Xanthobacteraceae bacterium
GGCCATATCGTGCGCAGGCGCGAGGCTCCGTCGACCAGGAGGGCCTCACCATAGGCGTGCCAATGTCCCACGGCGGGCCGATGGACGAGGGCAATAACGATCGGCAAGCCAAGGATGCATTGCGCAAGGACCATTGCGGCAGGCGTAAATAGAATGCCCAACGATCCAAGCGGCCCGGAGCGCGATAACAACAAGTAAACGGCAAGTCCGACGACGACAGGCGGCAAGCCGAGCAGCGCATTGACGACGACAATCAGCGTGCCGCGGCCAGGAAAGCGGTAAACGGCCAGTGCCGTGCCGAGCGGGGCGCCGATCGCAAAGGCGCAGGCGCTGGCGGTCAAGCTCACGGCCAGCGATAGAAAGACGATGCCGCGGAGTTCGGCGTCGAAGCTGCCGATCAATGCGAAGGCGGTATGGAATGCTGCCGCGAAGTCGCTCATGCCGGGCGTCTATTAGCACCGGACGGTCAGCGACTCCACGAAGCCGTCGGGCGCATCTTTGGTCTCAAGTCTGAATTATTTGCTATATAATCAGACAACCGTCTCGGAGAGGGAGCATGCCATGAAGGCGTTCTTTACTGCCTGTCTTGCAGCCATCGTGCTCGCGGTAATCGGCCTCGTCGTTCTCAATCATGTTCAAGAACCTGTGGACGAGGCATTCGCAACGTCTTATGCGCGGGTCGGATAGGCCAACATGTGGGGATTTAGTGGCCGCGCTTGCCGCGGCATCGACGTCCCGGTGCTGCGTTAAATTGAGCGGTTAATGGCGCGGTGGGCAGCGCACCCGCCGCATGAACGCGGCGGGCAGTGGTTAGGATATGCCCGGCTATTCGGCCGGCACTGGCCTGACCGGTTTGCTTTCGCGCTCCATCTCTTTCGCAAGCCACAAACTGTGGTGTTCCTTGGCCCAGTTTACGTCCACGGTGCCTTCGCCCATTGCTTCGAAGGCGCCTTGCATGCCGAGGGTACCGATATAGATGTGGCCCAACATGAAAGCGATGAAACACGCAGCCGCCACGCCATGGACCATTTCGGCCCTCTGCATGGTATCGATCGCGGTGCCGTAGAACGGGAACATCAGCATGTAGCCCGTCACCGCTACCGCCGCTCCGCCAAGGACCACGACCCAATAAACCGCCTTTTGGCCGGCATTGAAGCGGTCGGCCGCCGGATGTTTGTCGCCGATGATGCCACCGCCCTGTCTGAGCCACTCAACATCGGTCCGGTTCGGGATATTGCCGGCGAGCCA
The DNA here is from genome assembly GCA_955652195.1 of uncultured Xanthobacteraceae bacterium. Classification (GTDB taxonomy): domain Bacteria; phylum Pseudomonadota; class Alphaproteobacteria; order Rhizobiales; family Xanthobacteraceae; genus BOG-931. The sequence continues at coordinate 1,249 of CATPBC010000026.1, forward strand.
CATCAAGGCAATCAGAATGACGCCGAGGGTGAATGGGAAGCTTAAGTAATTGTGTGCGTATTTTGCCCATTCCGACCACGCCGTGAATTGGTCGGGACCAATGAGCGGCAGCAACAGCGGTCGCCCGAATGTGATATTGAGACCTGAAATTCCCAGGATGATGAAGCAGACCGCGGTCATCCAGTGCACAAAGCGCTCGAACCAATTGAAACGTACGATCTTGCGCCCAGAAAAACCGCTCTCGAGCTTCACTGATCCGCGCACGAGATAAAAGATCACGATCAGGGCAAAAAAGCCAAGGATGGCTATGCCGGCTATCCAGCGCAACGTGACATTGTGGAAGTATTGCCAATCGCGGCCGGCCGGATGTTCAAGAACATAAGATTTGGTGTCGGGAATAGTGCCAAGCCCCTGGATGGTCTTGAGCTGATTAAGCAGCTGCTGCTCTTGCACCGCGCTGGCATTTGGATCGACCTGTGCAGAGAGCGGCGAACTCGCCGGCCCAATGACCATGATCAGGAGCCCGAACGCCGCGGCGATCGTGCGGATCCGCGCGAAAAGCCTCGCCATGCCACATCTCCCTGTATCGTCCCGGTGTCTTGTTGGCCGACGGCACGCTGGCGCGCCGCCGACATCGTTCATGTCGCAATCGTCGCGCCATACGCGGTCTGCCAGCCCCAGGCGCCAGAGCCATAGCCGCGTCGCGACACGCGTTCTTTATAGATTTGGGCGATGACTTCGCCGTCGCCCGCAAGCAGCGACTTGGTCGAACACATCTCGGCGCACAGCGGCAGTTTGCCTTCGGCGAGTCGGTTAGCGCCGTATTTCTCAAATTGGGCCCTACTGCCGTCCGGCTCCGGCCCGCCGGCACAATATGTGCATTTGTCCATTTTGCCGCGCGAGCCAAAATTGCCGACTCTGGGGTATTGCGGGGCGCCGAAAGGACAGGCGTAGAAACAATAACCGCAGCCGATACACAGATCCTTGCTGTGCAGCACGACGGCATCTGCCGTCGTATAAAAGCAATTGACCGGGCAGACTGCCGCGCACGGCGCATCAGTGCAGTGCATGCACGCCATCGATATCGAACGTTCGCCCGGTTTGCCATCATTGAGCGTGACCACACGCCGGCGATTGATGCCCCAGGGCACCTCGTTTTCGTTCTTGCAGGCGGTGACGCAGGCGTTGCACTCGATGCAACGGTCGGCGTCGCAGAGGAATTTCATTCGAGCCATAACCGCCTCCTTAAGCCGCTGTGATCTGACACAGGGTGGCCTTGGGTTCCTGCATGCCGGTCGCAGGATCGTAGCCGTAGGTCGTGATCGAGTTGGCGCTCTCACCGAGTACTATTGGGTCTAGTCCCGCCGGATAGTTGCCCCGCAGGTCCTGACCTGCGAACCACCCGCCGAAGTGGAATGGCATCCAGGCGACACCTTTGCCGACGCGTTCGGTGACAAGCGCAGCCACTTTGGCCTTTGAATCGTTTTCAGCGCCGGTCACCCAAACGAGTGCGCCATCCTTGATGCCGCGTTCGGCGGCATCGGCCGGATTGATCTCGATGAACATCGTCTGCTGCAGCTCGGCCAGCCACTTGTTGGACCGGGTTTCCTCGCCGCCGCCCTCGTACTCGACCAACCGGCCGGACGAGAGGATAAGCGGGAACTGCCTGGCGATGCCCTTGTCGATCGCGGCCTTCTGTACCGAGAAGCCGATATTTGGCAGCCGAAACTGCTTCGCATCCGGCAACGTCGGATATTTGGAGACCAATTCGACCCGCGGCGTGTAGATCGGCTCGCGGTGCACCGGGATCGGGTCGGGCAGGCCGAAGGCGTTCATCCGCGCCTTGGCATTCCCGTAAGGAACGCAACCATGCATCATTGCCACCCGCTGGACGCCGCCAGACAGATCGGTCGACCATGACACCGCATCCGGAGTGGTCGGGTTGACCTTGTTGATCACCGCCATCTCGGCTTCGGTCAGGTCCTTGTCCCAGCCGAGCTTTTTGAGCACGCCGAGCGTGAATTCCGGATAGCCGTCCTTGATCTCCGAATCCTTGGAATAGGATCCATCGGCAAGCAGGCTCACCTTGATGCTCGTGCCGTCAGGCTGCTTCTCTTCACGCTCGACACCAAATCGGGCGCGGAAACAGCCGCCGCCCTCCATCACCGAAAGATTGGTGTTGTAGAGCAGGGGAGTGCCCGGATGCTTGACCTCGGGCGTACCCCAGCACGGCCATGGCAAGCCGTAATAATCGCCCTTGTTCGGGCCCGTCGTGGCGCGCTGCGTGAGCATGTCGAAATCGGCCTGATGCGCCATGTGCGATTTCAGGCGTTCCGGCGATTGACCGCAGTACCCAGTCGAGAAGCTACCGCGGTTCATCTCACGCAGAACGTCCTCGGCTACGGGCAGATTGTTCTCCACCTTGATGTTCTTGAACATCTGATCGGAGAAACCGAGCTTCTTGGCCATCAAGTAGATCACTTCGAGATCGTCCTTCGACTCGAAGATTGGTTTTACGATCTGCTCGGCCCATTGCAGCGCACGGTTCGATGCAACGCGCGATCCACGGCATTCGAACTGGGTAGCGACCGGCAAGAGGTACATGTTGTCCTTGCGGCCGGCCTGCACAGCGAGCGACGCCCAGGTCGTGGGGTGTGGGTCGGCAACGACCAGGAGCTCAAGCGCCTTGAGGCCTTTCAACGATTCCGGGATGCGGGTGATGCTGTTACTGGCATGACCCTGGATGAACATCGCTTTCACATTGTCTTTTTGGGCGATTTGATCCTTGGGCAGGAGGACGGCATCGAACCATCGCGTCAGTGGGATGCCGGGAGTTTCCATCAACTTCTTTTCATCGAAGCGGCTGACCAAATAATCGTAATCGACCTCCCAAACTCGCGACCAGTGCTTCCAAGCGCCCTCCACCAGGCCGTAATAGAAAGGCAGCGTCACGATATCGAGGCCGACATCGGTGGCGCCCTGCACGTTGTCGTGGCCGCGGAAGATATTGGCGCCGGTGCCAGGAGCACCGACATTGCCCGTGAGTAAGAGCAGCATGCAGCTTGCGCGCACATTCGCAGTGCCGACCGTGTGCTGGGTCTGCCCCATGCACCAGATCAGTGTGGATGGCTTGTTCTTGGCGAACATTTCGGCGACGCGTTTGAGCTGTTCGCCGGGAACGCCGGAAACGCGTTCGACCTCCTCCGGCGTCCATTTCTCCATTTCCTTGCGTGCGTCTTCGTAGCCGTAGACGCGCTGTTTGATGAATTCCTTGTCCTCCCAGCCATTCTTGATGATGTGCCACATCATCCCATAGAGCACCGGGATGTCGGTGCCGGGCCGCAGGCGGACATATTCGGTCGCGTGCGCCGCGGTGCGGGTCAGGCGCGGATCGATCACGATCACGTTCGCCTTCTGCATTTCGGCGCCTTCGAGCAGATGCTGCAAGGAGACCGGATGAGCTTCGGCCGGATTGCCGCCCATGATGATCTGGGTCTTGGCGTTGCGGATGTCGGTGTAGCTGTTGGTCATCGCGCCGTAGCCCCAGGTATTGGCTACGCCGGTGACGGTCGTTGAATGGCAGATGCGCGCCTGATGGTCGGTGTTGTTGGTGCCCCAGAACGCGCCAAACTTACGGAACAAATAAGCGCCTTCGTTGGTCATCTTGGCCGAACCGAGCCAGTAAACCGAATCCGCGCCTGATTTGCCGCGGGCATCCATCAACTTGTCGCCGATTTCGTTGACGGCCTGGTCCCAGTTGATCCGGGTCCACTGCCCATTGACGAGCTTCATCGGATATTTGAGGCGGCGCTCGCCGCTGACCAGTTCCCGCACTGCGGCGCCCTTGGCGCAATGCGAACCGCGATTGATCGGCGAATCCCAACTCGGCTCCTGACCGACCCACACGTCATTCGCGACTTCGGCGGTGACGGTGCAGCCGACCGAACAGTGCGTGCAAACGCCTTTGCGGATTATCGCCCCCGCGGTCAGCGGACCGGCGGCTGCGGCTTCCGCTTTGCGAACGGTCCCAAGCGGCATTGTGCCAAGAACAGCGAGGCTACCGGCGCCGATTCCCGAGCGCCGCAAAAAGGCGCGGCGATCGAGAGCCTTGGTGTCAGCGACGAGGCTTGCGAGAGAGCCGCGGCGCGCTTGACGATCTGACTTTTTGACGAGCACGGGTGCCTCCCTCACTTCGGATATTCATTGACGCGATAAAACGCTTTGACGTCTTCGGAGTTTGCGTTGTAGCGGGCCTTGCGCTTCGCCTCATTGCTTTCCGAATCGGCGTGGGCTTCAGCGACAAGTGCGACGGGAGTTGCCGCTGCCCCGACCCCGGCGCCGAGCACGCGAAGAAGATCGCGACGGTCGATTTTACTTTTGCTGTCCGGTCTCATCGCCAGTCCTCCTTAAGGACGCA
>CATPBC010000027.1 GCA_955652195.1 uncultured Xanthobacteraceae bacterium
CGGCGGCGACCCTAAGGCCATGGCCCAGGCGCTGCGCGGCCTTGTTGTCGCAGCAAACCAGGATCCGCAGCTGAGCCGAGTATTCAGCACCTTCTCGGCGACGAACCCCTCGATCTATCTCGACATCGATCGGGACAAGGCGCAGATCATCGGCGTGCCCTTGAGTGCCGTCTTCCAGGCGCTGCAAGCTTCGCTTGGCGGCTACTACATCAACAACATGAATTTGTTCGGCCGCACCTGGCAAGTCCAAGTGCAGGCTGATGCGGTCGATCGCTCCAAGATCGGCGACATTTATCGCATCAACGTTCGCAGCAACGAAGGAAAGATGATCCCGCTGCGAAGTTTGGCGGAAGTCCGCGTCGTCGTCGGCCCGCCTGCGCTGATCCGCTATAACAATCTCCGTGCTGTCACCGTGCAGGGCAGTCCTGCGGCAGGCGTCTCGTCCGGTCAAGCGCTGCGCGCGATGGACTCGATCGCCGCGCGTACGCTGCCCCAAGGTTACGCCGGGGAATGGACCGACACGGCATTTCAGGAGAAGCGCGCCGAAGGCAAGACCGTCATCATCCTCGGGTTCGCTGTTCTGTTCGCGTATCTTTTCCTTGTCGGACTTTACGAAAGCTGGACGATTCCGGTTCCTGTCTTGCTGTCGGTGACCGTTGGTATCTTAGGGTCGTTCGCGGCAATCGTCATGGCGGGGCTGACGCTGGACCTTTATGCGCAGATTGGCATGGTTGTGCTGATCGGATTGGCCGCCAAGAACGGCATCCTGATTGTCGAGTTTGCCAAGGAGCAACGGGAAAAAGGCGTGCCGCTGCTTGAGGCGGCAACCGAGGGCGCGCGGCTTCGCTTTCGGCCGGTTATGATGACTTCCTTTGCATTCATACTCGGCTTGCTTCCGCTGGTGATCGCATCGGGCGCTTCGCAACTCGCACGGCGCGACGTCGGTACGCCTGTCTTTGGCGGAATGATCCTCGCCTCATTCATAGGGATTTTTGCGATACCGCCGCTTTATGTAGCCTTCCAGGCGATCCGCGAAAAACTCAAACCATCATCCCGTCCAAAGGAGCCTGCGGCGCGCGCTGCCGAGCGCGGACAATCCGCTAAAGCCGATCCGCCGCCCTCGATGCGTGAGGACGTCGCTGCCGAGTAGGACATCATCTCAACGGATCACCCGAATGTTGCAGACGCAACCTGCGGAAGTGGCGCAATCAGATCTTATTTCCGCTCGTTCTTGATTTCGGCCGTACACGAAATCAGCATCGTGTATGTCCGCGCGGCGCTCGCAATGTCCGCCGTCTTCATTTCGCTCCCGGGCTCAGCAGTCGAGTAAGAAACTGCGCTGTTGTCGAGGAAATCGCGGAGCGCACCGGTCTTGATGGCAAAGTTGATATTCTCCGGGATGTCGCCGGTTGCCTTGGCGATCCTCAATGCATTCAACTTTGCCGTTACCATGCCGACGACATTTCCGCTGGCGTCGTGCAAAGGTCCGCCGCTGTTGCCCGGTTGCACCGGCGCGCTGATTTGCAGGAAGCGGGTGTCGTTATAGAGGCCTGCCAGCGAACTGATGACGCCCGTGGTCACAGTGAGGTCGGATGTCAATAGACCGTGCAAAGGATAGCCGATCGCAACCACCTGATCGCCGGAGTTCACGGCACTGCCGCGGATCGTCGCGATGTCTTTCTCTTTGAATTTTTTCGTCCCTTGCAGAAGCGCAAGGTCGTTGGTCTCGTCGGCCGAAACAACACGCAATTTCACCGGAGCCTGACCGACAATATTGCCATGAATGTCGCCGACACAGTCTTTGACGACGTGATTGTTGGTGACGATCTGGGCGCTCTTGCTGACCACAAACCCGGTGCCGCTGACCTCGCCCCGCCGCGGCGCTTCGGTAGCGTCGTCGTCGGATTTGGCCGAGGTCTTCGCAGTCGGCGGTTTTGACTGGGGAGCAGAAAAATTGCCCGCGGCGGCGATGCCGTTGGTTTTGATCCTGTCGACGCAATTTTCAATGCTGGGCACGACATTGCCCGCCGCGGCGAGATCGAATTCGACATTGCGCTTGCTAGCGGCCGCCACGAGCAGGTGCGCTTTGCGCAGCGCAGCGAGCGCCTCTTTCGGCAGCGGCGCTATTACAAATTTGTCGCGCGCGGAGGCGGCGGAAACCTCAAATTGTGCTTGGCCATCGAACGTTAGGATAATCGGAAGGGACCGGCCGCCGGACAAATTCCAGTCTGCGGTGGCGAACCCGATCACCCACGACCGCTCGGCATCCTCGATAAGGAAAAGACCGGCGCCGTTCGAAAATTTCGCCGAGGCAATGCAATGAGAAAACACACCTTTCTCATTGGTATAGGCGGCGCCCTGCCAGCGTCCGACACTGATGATGCCGAACGGACCTCCGGCAAAACTGCTGGCGCTGAACACGATGCAACCAAGCATCGCAAACAACACACGCAACATCCCCATCATGGCAATCCCCCCGCGCATAACCACGAGGGCAATGCTATCACAGGTTGTATTGTGGCCAAGAACAACGCGACTATTTGGACGGTTCACCTGAATGAGTAAGACTCGTTTTTAGGTGAACGACGATCAAACGCGCTACACCGGAGGCCAACGCGCAGCAACGCTGTCGTCAGGGGTCTAACGGCAGCGTCACGATGACGATCGCGGGGTCATCCGCGTCTGGCGTGATCTGAAAACCGAGCTGACGGCACATCTGCAGCATCGTCTTATTTTCCTGCAGCACCTCACCGTGAACCGACTCCAATCCTTCCGCGCGGGCGTATTCGATCATCAGCTCCATCAACATCCAGCCGAGACCGTGTCCTTTGAGATCGGAGCGGACGATAATGGCGTATTCGCCGCTTCGATGTTCGGAATTGGCGTGAATGCGCACGACCCCGAGCATTTGCTCGGTCGCCTCCTCGATGGCGATGAAGGCCATGGCCCGCGCGTAATCGATCTGGGTAAATCGCGCGATGAAATTGTGGCTGAAGTCCTTGACCGGTGCGAAAAAACGAAGCCGCAAATCGTCCTGTGTCACGATGGTCAAGAACGCCGGATATAGACTCTCGTCCTCGGGCCGAATCGGCCGCACGAAAACCTTGGTGCCGTCGGGCAGCACCAAATGGCGTTCCCAATGCTGAGGTGTCATCCCATCGTCTTCACTTTGCCTTCGCGACTTTCAACTTCAAAAGCTGATCGGCGGTGCCGTGGGCGAGCTTCGCCATGTCGGCCGGCGCGAGCGCAATGCGGTCGAGAAATTTACGGCCGGCGATATTCGGCGCGTAGGGGTAATCGACCGAGAACATGATGCGGTCGATGCCGAAGGTCAAAAGCGCGGTGAGGAACGGCGGTTCGTCGAAAATGCCGCTGGTGGTGAGCCAAACCTGATCGAGAATGGCGCGCGTGATCGGCCGTTTTAAATGGCCGATGTCGTGTTTAAAGACCTGATCGATGCGCGCCATCATCATCGGCAGCATCTCGCCCATATGACCGACGATCAGGCGTAGCCGCGGATGCCGATCGAGCGTGCCGGCGACCGCCATGCGCAAAAGATGCACCGCCGTTTCCGAATGCCAGCCCCAGCCGGCAGTCTCGAGCACGCGGTCGGCGCCGTCCGGCAGACCGGAGAAATAGGCTTGCCGTACCGGCTCCGGCGGAATGTGCGGATGAATGTAAATCGGCACGTCAAGCTCGACCGCTGCGGCAAGCAGAACGTCGTAGCTGGGGTGATCGAGGAAGCGGCCTTCGGTGGTGCCGTTGACCATGCCGCCGACAAAGCCGAGTTCCTTCACGGCGCGCTTGAGCTCGGCCGCCGCTGCATCGGGAGTTTGCAGCGGCAAGCTGGCAAAACCGGCGAAGCGATCGGGGTGGCGCGCCACTGCCGCGGCGAGATGGTCGTTGAGCTCGCGGGCGAGCGCGATGCCATCGGCGCCGGGAAGAAGGTCCGGGCCGGGGCCGCTGTTCGACAGCACCTGCACGGTGATGCCGGTTTCGTCCATCGATTTAAGCCGGATCTCGCCGATCTCGGGCAATAGCTCCAGTGGATTTGGCACGCCCGGCGCGAGATTGCGCGGCCGATACCCGCGGCGGCTGATGATATCTTTGGCAATGCGCTGACTGAGCGAGGGCACCGCAAAGTGCTCCTCAAGGGCAACGGTACGCATGGACAATTCCCTCCCGACTTTACTGGCGCCGGAATTCATCGCTAGCGCGCATATCGCTAAACACGAATGGCGTTGCCGTTCTGGCGCATCGGCCTTGTCGCATCCTCAGGCTCATTCATCAAGCGTACGGCGATCGCGACGGATTTAGCCGCGCCGCTTAAGCTTCGCGACCTCGCGACACCGCGGCCAGCAAACGAATTCATTTTGCTAAGATTTTTGCAGGGCTGTCATAATCGACCCGATGACGGTCTTGCGGACGGAACGGCATCCCGCTAAAAAGGACACTTCGAGCTTTCGGCCGAATGACTTGGCCTTGCAGCGACTGAGCAAGCGCGCCTGACTGACGATCTTTCACCAAAATCTCGAGCGAACCGAGCCGGGCCTACTCGCACGGCTCACATCTACATGCCTATGCCTATGAGGAGAGACCAGTGGATAACGGCACCGTAAAGTGGTTCAACGCGCAGAAGGGTTATGGATTCATTCAGCCCGAAGGCGGCGGCAAGGACGTGTTTGTCCATATCAGCGCCGTCGAACGCGCCGGCCTCCGCGAACTGAGGGAAGGCCAGCGTGTTTCCTTCGAAGTCGTGGTGGACCGCAAGACCGGCAAGTCGGCCGCTGAAAATCTCAAAACGCTGTGACGCATTACCGCGGTCGCAGTTGCGATCGCGGTTTTAATTTCAGCCTCGGACCGCAGATATGCGGTCCGGGGTAATTTTTTGTCCTGGAGTCGCGCGAAGCTTGATGGCGCCGAATCTTATGTCGCGACCGCGACGGCCGCGCCGCCGGGCGTTTATGTCAAGCTCTGATAAATCAAAACGCCATTGAGACCGAGCACGAGTGCGGTGGCGATGATCGCCAAGGCGCGCGTCACGGCGCGGTTTGCGAATGTGCCCATCACGTCGGTTCTGCTGGTGAAAATGATAAGCGAAATCATCGGCAGCGGCAGCGCAATGCTCAACACCACCTGGCTGATGACCAAGGCTTTGGTCGGCTCGACGCCGAGCGCGATCACGATGAAGGCGGGCACCATGGTGACAAGACGGCGCAGCCAGACTGGAATGCGGAATCCGACGAAGCCCTGCATGATCATCTGACCAGCCATCGTCCCGACCGTCGATGCGGACACGCCTGAAGCGATCAGCGACACCAGGAAGATTCCGGCCGCCGCGCCGCCAAGAAGCGGAGTGAGGGTGTGATAGGCCGTTTCGATTTCCGCCACTTCAGGGTGGCCGGCATGGAATGCGCTCGAAGCCATCATCACCATGGCCATATTGACGATTCCGGCCATGCTCAGCGCAATGATGACTTCGCGGTTCGAAAATCTCAGTACGATGCGGCGGTCGTCGTCGGAGCGGACCGGCACCCGCGCTTGCGTCAGCGCCGAGTGCAGATAGATCGCATGCGGCATGACGGTCGCGCCGATAATGCCGACCGCAAGCAACAGCGCTTCGCTATCGGCAAGCTGCGGCGTCACGGTGTGGAAGGCGGCCGCGCTCCAATCGATCGGCGCGATGAACATTTCCGCAAGATAGCAAATACAGATTAAGCCGACGATCGCGCCAATGACGAGTTCGAGCGGACGAAAGCCAAATCGCTCGCACATCAATAGCCCGTAGGTGATAATCGCAGTCGCCACCATTCCGGCCAGCAGCGGCATGTGAAGCAAAAGCGACAAGCCGATGGCGCCGCCGAGGAATTCGGCGAGATCGGTCGCCATCGCGGCGATCTCGCTGACCACCCACATCGCCAGGACCACTGGGCGGGGAAAACGATCACGGCAGAGCTCGGCGAGGTTGCGGCCGGTAACGATGCCGAGTTTGGCCGAGAGACCCTGGAACAGCATCGCGATGACGTTGGCGAGCAGCACCACCCACAACAGCCCATAGCCGTATTTGGCGCCGGCCTGGATATTGGTGGCGAAATTGCCGGGATCCATGTAGGCGATCGAAGCTACGACCGCAGGACCGGCGAAAGCGATGGCGGTGCGTAACCCGCCGGGACGGCCCGCGAGCACTTCATGGGTTTGCGCGGTGGTCCGTTCCGTCAGCGACGCTCGCCGCGCCGCCGCGTCGATCGGCGCTGGCTCGATCGCCGCCGGGTCAGCCGCCATTTCTTGCCGCATCTTGAACACGCCTGAAGCCGTTACTAGAAAGTGTAGCACAGGCTACGTAGGCGTTGCGGTGATTTAGGTCAATGGTTCATATTGTAGCCAAAACTACATTTTGACACGATGATAATATTGTGATCGGGAGAGCGGGATCAGGAGCCCCCGTGCACCCAGTAGGCAAAGGCCTCATGGCCAAGCTGCCAGCGGAAGGAACCCAAGCGCGCCGCTTCGGCAAGACGCGGTCGGCGCAATCGACGGCGCTGCACGAAGACTATGTCGAACTGATCGCCGATCTGCTCGAGGGCGAAGGCGAGGCCCGCCCGACCGATATCGCGCGCCGGCTTGGCGTGTCACATGCGACCGCGATCAAGTCGATTGCGCGCCTCAAGCGCGCCGGCCTGGCGACCGCGCGTCCTTACCGGGGCGTGTTTCTGACTGAAAAAGGCCGCGCCTTGGCGGAGCGGGTGCGGCTTCGGCACCGGCTGGTGGTCGACGTGCTCCGCGCGCTTGGCGTCTCAAGCGAAGCCGCCGAAGCCGATGCCGAGGGCATCGAGCACTACGTTTCCGAGCATACGCTGAAAGCATTTGCGCAGTTTCTTAAATCGCGGGCGTGACGTAATCCGCTTGCCGCGAAGCAAAGCGCGGCGGGCGGGATTTCAGGCCGCGTGCGCGGCAACCACCTCGGCAATGCCGTCGACCACTTCCTCGATCATGGCCTTGTCGTCGCCTTCGCCCATGATGCGAATGACGGGCTCGGTGCCGGACGGGCGCACCACCAGCCGGCCTTGGCCGTTGAGCCGGCTCTCCGCATCGGCGATGGCGCTGCGTACCTTCGAATTCTCGAGCGGCTTGCCGCTGCGATAGCGGACGTTGCGCATGACTTGCGGCAGTGGCTCGAACCGGTGACAGACTTCGGAAACCGGCTTGTTCTTCTTCCTGACCACGGCCAGCAACTGCAATCCGGCGACAAAGCCGTCGCCAGTCGTCGTATAATTCGACAGGATGATGTGGCCGGACTGCTCGCCGCCGACATTATAGTCATGCTCGCGCATATATTCGAGCACATAGCGGTCGCCGACCGGGGTGCGGATGAACGACAGATCGAGCGATTGCAGATGCCGTTCGAGCGCTAGATTGGACATCACCGTGCCGACAATGCCCGGCTTGGTCAAAAGATGATCCTCGGCCCAGCTTTCCGCGATGACCGCCAGAAGCTGATCGCCGTCGACCAGATGGCCACGCTCGTCGGCGATCAGCACGCGATCGGCGTCGCCGTCCAGCGCAATGCCGATATCGGCGCGCATCTCGCGGACCTTCCGGCACAGCGCTTCCGGCGCGGTCGAGCCGCAATCCTGATTGATGTTGAACCCGTCCGGCTCGACGCCGATCGCGACGACATCGGCGCCGAGTTCCCATAACGCATCGGGAGCCACCCGATAGGCGGCGCCGTTGGCGCAATCGATGACGACGCGCAAGCCGTCGAGCGAGAGGTTGCGCGGCATGGTGCGCTTGGCGAATTCGATATAGCGGTCGTGAACGCCGTCGATCCGCTTTGCCCGGCCAAGCTCGGCGCTCTTGGCGAGCCGCTTGGTCATGTCGGCGTCCATCAACGTTTCGATCTTGTTCTCGACCGCGTCGGAAAGCTTGTAGCCGTCCGGCCCGAACAGCTTGATGCCGTTGTCGTCATAGGGGTTATGCGATGCCGAGATCATGACGCCGAGATCGGCGCGCATCGAGCGCGTCAGCATGGCGACGGCCGGCGTCGGCATCGGGCCGAGCAACAACACGTCCATCCCGACCGAGGTGAAGCCGGCGACCAGCGCGGTTTCGATCATATAGCCGGACAGCCGCGTGTCCTTGCCGATCACTACCCGATGCCTGTGATCGCCACGGCGGAACACGAGCCCGGCCGCTTGCCCGGCTTTCAAAGCCAGTTCCGGCGTGATCACGCCGTTGGCGCGGCCGCGAATCCCGTCGGTGCCGAAATATTTGCGAACCATAATTTGGGCCCCACCCCACCCGCCTAATTCTCTGGCCGGCGATATTAGCCGCTTCTTCGTCTCGGCCGCTTCAAAAAATTTGGCTAATTTTACCTTTCCGGGCGATGCCGCGTTCGGCTTAAGGGTTCACTGGAATCAAGGGGATAGCAGCTCAGTTCGCTAGTGCACCGGCGTTTTGCGCTTTTGCACCTCATGCTTATCGCGCGCGCTCGGCGGCGGCTGGACGACGGACACTGGATCGGAGCCGGGAAACGTGTCCTCAAGCCCGCGTTCTAGCGCGTCATCAAGCCTCTCATTAAGCCTCTCATCCTTGCGCTCGTCAGGCGCGCGGTCCTTACCGCGGCGGTGCTTAGCGGCCGATTGCGGCTGCGCCTTGGATTGATGGTTCGCTTTGTTCATGACGGGCCGCCAACGGCCGAAGTTGTGGTCATACCTTTCCCCGATGTGGAATAACGGTTTAGGGCGGCAGGTGTTCCTTGCGTTTCTGGCTGCGTAACAAGGGACAGCTTTGTGCTATCAAAGCCACGTGGGAGAGCTGGGATTTCCGTGCAAGCCATTACCTGCATCGAGGACCTGCGGCAGCTGGCGCACCGGAAGGTGCCGCGCGCTTTTATCGACTATGCCGAGGCGGGCTCTTACGCCGAGCAGACCTTGCGCGCCAATCGTGCGGATCTCGAGCGGATCACGTTTCGCCAGCGCATCCTTTGCGAGGTCGGCAATCGTAGCACTAAGACGACCATTCTTGGCGAGCCAGCGGAGCTGCCATTGGCATTAGCGCCGATCGGGCTTTGCGGAATGCAGCACGGCGACGGCGAAATTCTGGCCTGCCGCGCGGCGCAGGAAGCCGGCATTCCGTTCACGCTATCGACGATGTCGATCTGCTCGATCGAAGATGTCGCCGGCGCGGTGGCAAAACCGTTCTGGTTTCAGCTCTACATGATGAAGGATCGCAGTTACATCCGTGCGCTGATCGAGCGGGCGGCGGCGGCCAAATGCAGTGCGCTCGTCCTTACCGTCGATCTGCAAGTCATGGGCCAGCGCCATCGCGACATCAAGAACGGCATGACCGTGCCGCCGCAGATCCGCATCAAGAACCTTATCGACATCGCCACCAAGCCGGCATGGGCGCTGAGCGTCGCGCGCGGCAAGCGCAAGACTTTCGGCAATATTGCCGGTCATTATCCGGGCATGAGCAACGTTATCGTCTTATCGAAGTGGATTGCCGAACAGTTCGATCCGACGTTGAGTTGGAAAGACGTCGAATGGATCAAAAGCCTTTGGCCGGGGAAGCTCATCCTCAAAGGTATTCTCGACGTCGAAGACGCCCGCGCCGCGGTAAAGACCGGAGCGGCGGCCTTGATCGTGTCCAATCACGGCGGCCGTCAGCTCGATGGCGCGCCGTCGTCGATCTCCGCACTGCCGCCAATCGCCGATGCGGTCGGCAACGACATCGAGGTCATGTTCGACGGCGGTATCCGGTCGGGCCAGGACATCGCGCGGGCGTTGGCGCTTGGCGCGCGCTCCTGCATGAGCGGCCGCGCCTATGTCTACGGGCTCGGCGCCGCCGGCCACGCCGGCGTCGCCCGCGCCATCGAGATCATGCGCAACGAACTCGATATCACCATGGCGCTGATCGGCGTCAGCCGGGTTGCCGACATCAATCGGGGGACCATCGTCGACGGGCCAGCCCGTCAACCTTATGAAAAGGTATAGCGTGATAGTTAATGCCAGCTGTTAGTGCCATCTTGGGCCGGCGGTGCCGGCGGAATGCGGGGGAGTGGAGGGACGTGATGCGCAAATCTTTGCTGGCGGCGGCAGTTTTTGCCGGAGCGATCGGGATTTCGGCGGCGCAGGCCGACACGGTCGGTGCTGTGGCCGGTGCCGGAACGGGGCTTGTCGTCGCTGGGCCGCCCGGCGCGGTGGTTGGCGGGGTGATCGGCGCCGTTTGGGGCAAACCGTTCTGGGGACCCTCGATCAGCAAGAGCCATTGCTGGACCGACAGCGACTTTCACCGCCATTGCAGCAACAATAAACGCTGGTGAACCGGTTGCTGCGCCGTAGATCGGCGCGCGCAGCATGACGCCGCGTCCGCTTCGGACGAGCGATTACGGCGTGTACGCATAAATCGAGATCGATGAGCAACGGTTGGTCAATGTCCGCTTTACCCCCGATTGTGTTGCAAAACTCGGATGTATTTGCCAACCGGGATCGTCTGTAAGTTTTTGCCGAGCCTTTGTCCCGCTATCTCAACGAGGGAGCTGCGGCATCGACGCATCGGTACCGACGCCTGACGCACCAGCTA